>CBHWAL010000195.1:0-7990 GCA_966111495.1 uncultured Achromobacter sp.
GGTCGGGTGTGGAAGCGCAGTAATGCGTTAAGCTAACCGATACTAATTGCCCGTGAGGCTTGATCCTATAACACTGATGGTTATGACCTGGTGATATAGCGTTCCAAGTGTCGTTCAATACAAAATACTGGCTGCACCGTCAGCAGCCAGCCAACACAATTACACCCACTGTGCGTCGATCATCGAGCTCCAAGCTCTGATCGCCACACGTTGCGCTTCTTCCAAGATTGGAGCAGTTGCCTAAACCGCAACCGCTCAACCAGTTACGCCTGACGACCATAGCAAGGTGGTACCACTCCTTCCCATCCCGAACAGGACAGTGAAACGCCTTCGCGCCGATGATAGTGGACGGACGTCTGTGAAAGTAGGTCATCGTCAGGCTTTTATTGCTCAAAACCCCGCAGGGATACCCTGCGGGGTTTTGTTTTTGTGGCGGCGCGCACAAGCCGATCCCCTCTGGATATCGTTCGAATAAAGAAACCCCTCGCGGCTTGCGCCGCGAGGGGTTTTTGTTTGGGTTCGATGTTTTCGACGTTAGGGGAGCTGGCGGCGGAGTGCCTTGAAAAACAGCTCGGATTGCAGGCGTTCGCTTTGGATCTGTGCGGCCACCTTGGCTGCGATGTCTGCGTTGACGGGCTCAAGCGGACGTCCGGTGGACTGCGCCAGGACTTGGGCGGTACAGGCGCGTTCGAGGAAGAAGAGATCGTCGTAGGCGTAGTCGACACGTTCGCCGCAGACGACGACGCCGTGATTGCCGAGGAAGACGATGTCGGCGCCCTGCATGGCGTGGGCGATGCGTTCGCCCTCTGTGACGTCCAGCGCCAGTCCGTTGTAGTCGGCGTCGATGGCGAGGCGTCCGTGGAAGCGCATCGCGTTTTGGGAAAGGGTGGTGTCCAGGCCGCGATCCGAGGTGAGCGTGAGCGCTGTGGCATAGGGCATATGGGTGTGCAGCACACAGGCCTTGCCCGCGATCCGGTGGATCGCGGCGTGGATGAACATGGCGGTCGGTTCGACGTCGTGGCGGCCGGCGAGTTTGTTGCCATGCGCGTCGACGAGCACGATGTCGTCGGCCTGGACCTCGTTCCACATCAGGCCGCGGGGATTCAGGAGGAAATGGTCGGGATCGCCGGGCAGCGCAACGCTGAAGTGATTGCAGACGCCTTCACCCAGGTCATGAGCTGCCGCAGCACGGAGTGCCAGCGCCAAGTCCGTGCGCAGTGCGGTAACGGAATCGGCATGGAAGAGTGCGTCGGCAAAACCGGGTTCGTGGTTCATGGCAACCTTCAATAAAAGATGGGGTGGGGATCAGAGCCAGCCGGCGTCGCGAAACAGGTCCGGCACGCGATCCAGAGTTGCTACGGTAGCTTCCGGGCGATAGTCAGGCAAGGGCTTGCGGCCCGTGCCGCGGTCGATCCAGACGCATCGAAAGCCGATGTCGCGTGCCGCAACGAGGTCCAGGTGTGGGCTGGCGCAGATGTGCACGACATCTGCGGGCGTGACGCCCAGGGTTTGATGGGCGTGGGTAAAGATGGAGCGTGAGGGTTTGTAGGCGCCGGATTGTTGGGCCGTGATGACGCGATCGATATGGCCGCCCAGTTGAGCGACGTTGCCGGCGATGATGTTGTCGTCCGTGTTGGAAATGATGCAGAGGCGAAAGCCCGCTTGCTTGAGTTTGCCGAGCGTGTCCACGACTTCGGGAAACGGCGGCATGCGGGAGATGCTGCTGGTGAGCGTCTCTGCATCTTCGGGACGGTACGGAAGACCAAAATGGGCCATCGTCTGGCGCAACGATTCGCGGGTTACCTCCGCGAAGTTGCGGTAGGGCGGCGTGCGCTCGAGGCGGTGCTCGTGTTCGTCGTACTCATGCAGGAACTGCGCGGCGGTCGGCCGCGGCGTGGACCCGGGATAGGCCTCGAGGATTTTTTTCACTGCGGCTTGTAGGCCTTCGTCCCATTGAATGAGGGTGCCGTAGCAGTCAAAGGTGAGCCATTGGGGTCGAGCTTGGTCGAGAGGCATAACGGTACCTTGGGGCAGGGTGGAAGCTACAGCGTACGGTTCAATTCGCGCAGTTGTAAAATTAATAAAACTGCCTTGGTCAGTCGATATATAAATAAGTCTGTCACGCCAAGACGCGCGGACATGCAGACCCTCGATAGGGGCCCCCTTGGAGCATTAACAACGAGTTGAAGCGAATGCTTGATCTTGAACTATTGAAGACGCTGGTCTGCGTCGTGGATGAAGGCAGTTTCACCCGTGCCGCCAGCCGGGTGCATCGCACGCAGTCGACTGTCAGCCAGCAGGTGCGCAAGCTTGAACAGAGCGTGGGCAAGACGTTGCTGCTTCGGGACCGCGCCGGCGGCAACGTGTCGGCGACCGAGGACGGCGAGCTGATGTTGGTTTATGCGCGGCGATTGCTGGCGATCGCGGGCGAGGCGGAGCATGTGGTGGCCGCGCCGCGGACCGCACGGGTGATTCGGTTGGGCGTGCCAGAGGATTTCGATGTGTCGCGGTTGACGGTGCTGTTGGCGGAATTTGCCGCGCGCCATGCCGAGGTGCGGTTGGAAACGCTTAGCGGGATGAGCACGGATCTTCGCGCCGGGCTGGCGTCCGGTGAGCTGGAGTTGGCGCTGGTCAAGCGGGAGCCTGGCGATGGACCCTGCATTGCGGCCTGGCCGGAGCGGCTGGTGTGGGTAGGCGGTCAACAGCGCAATGGGCAGGCTGCTGTGGTGCCGTTGGTTCTGTTTCCGCAGGGATGTGTGTATCGCAAGCGGATGATCTATGCGCTGGAAAGCGCGGGGCGGCCGTGGCATATCGCGTACCACAGCCATAGTTTGGCCGGCGTGCAGGCGGCGGTCGCGGCGGGATTGGGGGTCAGTCTGTTGCCGGCCTCGGCGCGCCTGGAGACGCACGTCGAACTGACCGCCGCAGACGGGTTTGCCGATGTGCCGCCGACCGAGCTGGCGATCGTGGGCGACGCGCGCGGGCTTGGCGCCGTCGGGATCGACCTGCTGGATGCGCTGAAGCAGGCCATTGGCGGGGACTTAAAACAGTTCGGGCCGTAGCGCGGGCGATTAGCTGGCGCTTGGGCGCGTGGGACTTCGGGCCGTTACGCTAGACGCCAGGTGGTCAAGTTGAAGCGGCCGCATTGCGTATGACTCGCACTGCCGGATTGGTTAGCGCACGTCGCCGTCGAGGTAGAACCATTGCCCGTTCTCGCGTAGGAAGCGGCTGGTCTCGTGCATGCGGCTGGCGCGGCCGTCCAGGCGGCTTCTGGCCACGAATTCAACGGTGGCGTGTTCGGCGTCCTGGTCGGCTGCAGCCTTGATCTGCAAGCCGAGCCATTTCAAGCCGGGCGGGTTGGGCTCTAGTGACGCCGGACGGGTGGTGGGATGCCACGTGGCCAGCAGGTAGGGCAGCTTGTCCAGCACGAAGGCGCTGTATCGCGAGCGCATCAGGGTTTCGGCTGTCGGGGCTTGCAGCGATTGCGGGCCGTCGTGCCAGCGGCCGCAGCAGTCGGGATAGGAACGGGGGCCGCCGCAGGGGCAGGGGGGGTTGGAAGAGGTTAATTGCTTCGGCACGGCGGGGGCAATTGAAGTCAGTGAACAGATCTGGCGAGAGACCGGGGCGATTGATGGAGGCACTCGGTCAGGTAGCGTCATCACGCCAATAGATCAGTGTATTCGGGATGGCGTCGAATGTAGGCGTCGGCGTACGAGCAGTAGGGACGGACCTTCCAGCCGTTCTCGCGCGCGGTGAGCAGCGCCTGGCGGGTCAGTTCGGCAGCGATGCCTCGGCCGCCGACCGCACTGGGCACGCCCGTGTGCGTGATGGCCATGGCGCCGTTCTGGAGCTGATAGTCGAGGACGCAGAGTACGCCGTCAACGGTGGCGGTGAAGCGGGAGTGGTCGGTGTCGTGAATTACAGAAATCATTCGAGAAAACTCCTTCGTGGGTGACGGAGACGGTCGGAGCACGTTTCGGACCTGCGCCAAGCGTCGGATGCCCCGGCATCCATCTCAGATGGCGTTACCGGTGCAGCACCTTGATCAACGCGGTGAGTTGCGCGTCGCGGGCTTCGACGAGGTCGGCGATGCTCTGGTGGCCGGCTTCGGCGTTGACGCCTTCGATCAGGCGTTGTTGCAGCGCCGGCGTGACCTCGGGGGTGCCGAGGTCGTCCCACCAGGTTTGCACGGGGCCGAGCAGGTGGTGCATGAAGTGCGCGAGGCCGCCTTCGCCGCCGCCAAGGTTGAACGTCATGTGAGGGCCGAAGAGGGCCCAGCGCATGCCGGGGCCTTGGGAAACGGCGGCGTCGATGTCGGCGACGCTGGCCACGTTTTCAGCGGCGAGGTGGATGGCCTCGCGCCACAGCGCGGCTTGCAGGCGGTTGGCGATGTGGCCGGGGACTTCCTTATTCAGGCGGATGGGGTGTTTGCCCATGCTGCGGTAGAACTCGATGGCGCGGTCCATGGTGTCGGCAGAGGTCTGGTCGCCGCCGACGACCTCGACCAGCGGAATGAGGTGCGGCGGATTGAACGGGTGGCCGATCACGAAGCGTTGAGGATGGACGCAGCGCGATTGCAGGCGGCTCATGATGAGCCCGGACGAACTGGAGGCGACGATGACGTGGGGGGGCAGGATGGCGTCGATACGGGCGAAGAGGTCCGTCTTGAAGTCTTCGCGCTCGGGTGCGTTTTCCTGCACGAAGTCGACACCAGCCAGGGCCGTTTCAAGGTCGGGCTCGAAGCGCAACGCTTCGGCGGTGGCGCCGTGGCGCACGTGGCCAAGTTCGGCCAGGACCGGCCACGCCGCCTGCACGCGGGCAATGGTTTGGGCCTGTGCATGCGGGCCGGGATCGCTGACGACGACCTCCAGCCCGTGCGCGAGAAACAACGCTGCCCAGCTGGCGCCGATGGTGCCGGCGCCGACGATGGCGACGCGGCGGATGGGGCCGGGGCTGGACGAAGCAGAACCGGACGAAGCAGGGCTGGACGGCGCTAGGCTGGACATGCAGGTCTCCGTTGTTGAGTTTGCTTCATTGTGAAGCAAAGCCGGGGCCGTTGCCACGCGGGCTGGTCGGCGGCAAGAAGTTCGATACCTGCGTGGCGACCAACAATTTCGGCGGCAAGATTAGGACTTTTCAGAACCCCTGGGAGCCTTGCATGAATCTGACGCCCGCGCGTGTGGCCGTTCCGTATTTCTGCCAATGGGAGTCCGCGCATCGGGCCGGTGAGATCATTCGCAATGAATTGGATCTGGCGCACGACCCCGCGTGGCGCGATTCCGGCGCGCGGGATGTGGACGAGTATGTGCGCTGGGCCAGCCATGTCTGCGGAATGGCGTGTTTGAAGATGGTGCTGGCGGCGCGAACGGGGCGAGTCTATCCGAACTTGGAGCTGGCACGAGGCAGCTTGCCGTACGGCGCGTACGTCGAAGAGCCGGATGGGCGCATCAGGGGTTTGATTTATGCGCCGTTCGTGCGGTACGTCGCGGAAGCATTCGGCGTGCGCGCGCTGGTGTGCGTCGATCTGCCCGCGCCGGACCTGCCGGCTCTGTTGGCGCACGCGGATTACTTCATGGCATCGGTCCATCCTTGGATACGATGGCCCGACAGGGAGCCGCCGAAACAGGGCGGGCATCTGGTGCTGGTGACGCGCGCCACACGCGAGTCCGTGACATTTCACAATCCGTCGGGCGAGCCGGGTTCGCAAGCGGATGTTGAACTGCCGCTGGCCGATTTCAGCAAGTTCTACGCTGGCCGTGGCGTCGCGATTCTGGCGGCCGGTTGAGCGCGTTCGGATGCGGGTGTTCGAATGCGGGTGTTCGGCTGCGGGCTCAGGCGTTGCGGGTTCGGCGCAGATAGCGCCATGCCAGCACGCCGGCGACGCCGTAGCTGACCGTGATCACGCCGTAGGCCGCGGGCAGGCTGGCGTGCCAGTCAGGCAGGCGGTGCAGAAGGGTGCCCATGATCGCGACACCGACCAGCGCGCCGGATTGGCGGTTGGCGTTCAAAGCTGCGGCGGCGCTGTTGGCGTGCTGGCTGCCGGAGACCTGCATGACGATGCTGGTCATCGCTGGCACCGCGATGCCGACGCCCAGGTTGGCCAGCGCGACGACAACGGCGAAGGGCCAGTAGGCGACGCCGGGCGAGAACGTGACGATGCCGATGGCGCTCATCACCGCCGCGAGCGAGACGCCGCCCAGTAGCGAGGCCGCCACGTTCCACCGCGCGGACAGGCGGCCCGAGATGAGGTTGCCGATGGAGAACACCGCCAGCATCGGCACCAGTTCGATGCCGGTCTGCAGCGCATCGGCGCCGCGCGCATGCTGCAGGAACAGGCTGAGCAAGAACAGCTGGCCGTACGCCGCCAGGTTGATGAGGAAGCCCACGCCATTGGCGGCGGCGAACTGGCTGGTGGCGAAGAGTGCGCGCGGGATGATGGGCTCGGCATGCCGCCGTTCGCGTTGGACGAGCAGCGCCATGGCGGCCAAGCTTAGCAGTGCGGTTGCCGCGATGGGTGGGGAGGTCCAGCCATACGCGT
The DNA here is from genome assembly GCA_966111495.1 of uncultured Achromobacter sp. Taxonomy (GTDB): domain Bacteria; phylum Pseudomonadota; class Gammaproteobacteria; order Burkholderiales; family Burkholderiaceae_B; genus Achromobacter. Next base: position 6,539 of record CBHWAL010000195.1, read on the forward strand.
TGCCCTGGATCAGGACGAAACACACGGATGACAGGGCGACGATGCCGAGCAGATGGCTCAAGGGGTTGAGCGCGCGGGGACGGCGCGGCGCGGCCGCGATGCGGCGGCGAGCGAACCAGAAGCCGGCCAGGCCGAGCGGGATGTTGATGAGGAAGATGCCGCGCCAGCCAAATTGGTGGATCAGCGCGCCGCCGAGCAACGGTCCGGATGCGCCCGCGACGGCCACGATGGCGGACCACGCGGCCAGCATGCGGTTGCGCACGTTGTCGTCGGTATAAGCGTGCGTCAGCAGGCTGAGCGAGCTTGGCATGAAGAGCGCCGCGCCGACGCCCTGCAGCATCCGAGCCGCGATCAACGTGTCGGCGTTTGGCGCCAATCCGCAGAGCAGCGACGCGGCGGTGAACACGCCTAGTCCGGTCAGGTAGAGGGTCTTGGCACCATAACGGTCGGCCAGCGCGCCGGCGACCAGCAGCAGGGCGGCGAAGGTCAGCGTGTAGCCGTCGACGATCCAGACCAGGTCCGTCAGCGGCACGGTGAACTGGAGCGCGATGCTGGGGATCGCGACGTTGACGACGGTCACGTCCAGCATGGCCATGACGAATCCGACGGCCAGGGTGATCAAGGGCACCCATCCCGTGGCAGGGACGGGCGGTGCATCCAATGCGGTGATGGGGCGGCAGGCGGAGGGCATGGCGGGGAGTCTTTCTGATTGCGCAACGCGCGGAGGGAGCAAAGCTTAAGACGTCCTGTTGATGCAAAAAAGCCGAAATACTGCTTTATAGTCATGCAAAATTGCATCGGAGATCGAAGTGGATTGGGACAACGCACGGATATTTCTGGCGATCCACCGCGTGGGGACGCTGCGTGGCGCGGCGGCAGTGCTGCAGATCGACCAGGCCACTGCAGGACGGCGGCTGGCGGCGCTGGAGGCATCGCTGGACGCCCGTCTGTTTCTGCGCACGCCCAGCGGTTACGTGCCGACGGCGGCCGGTGAGCTTGCGTTTGCCGCTGCTGAGCGCATGGAGCAGGCGGCGGACCAGCTACAGCGCCAGATGCAGGGGCTGGATCACCGGCTGTCGGGTGTGGTCCGCGTTGCGACCTCGGAAACGGTGGCCCGCTACTTCATCATGGAGGCGATCAGGCGCATCCACGCCGAACACCCCGATATCCGCGTGGTGCTGTCCACGGGCATTCAGATCAGCAATCTGACTCGCCGCGAGGCCGATTTGGCGATCCGCAACGTCAAACCCGACAATCCCGATCTGATCCAACGCCATCTGGCGCGCAAGGAGGTCGGCTTGTACGCGTCGCGGGCGTACCTGGACGCGCATGGCGAACCGAAGCCCGGGACTGCGTTCGCGGGGCATACCTTGGTTGCCTATCAACAGGCTGTGCTGCCCGGCTGGTCGGACTCGTTGTGTCCGTGCCGGCGATAGCCCACGAGATCGATGA
>CBHWAL010000196.1:0-7989 GCA_966111495.1 uncultured Achromobacter sp.
CCGCCAGAGTGTGCGCAATGTCGATAACGGCTCCTACACCGACTGGAAGCTGGGCGTGACCAAGGACTTCGGCCAAGGGCTGTCGGTCTCGCTGGCCTATCTGGACACCAACGCCGATCGCGCCGTCTACACCAACACGCGCGGCCGCGACATGGGCCACGCCACGGGCCTCCTGTCGTTGACGAAGACGTTCTGAAACCTGCGGCCGTTGACGCCGTTTTTACACGGCGCGCCCGCATTTATCGGCAGGATTTACGGCGCCGTTCCTATAGTGGAATCGTCGTCAACCCACCGGATACGCGGGTCGCCGCCTTCGGCCCCGCCCCCCACACCGCCATGATTCCCCGACCGTACCGCCGCCAGGCCCCCATCGACGCCGCCGTTGCAGCCCTGCCCGCGCCAAAGCCGCAATGCAGCCTGATCGCGCTGACCGTGCGCATCGATACGCTGGACGCCTTGAACGTGCGGCTGGCCCTGCACCGCGCACTGGGCGATCGCATCGGCGTCTACCTGCTGTCGGTCGACCACGCGCACGCCCAAAGCACGCTCGAGCTGCAATGCGAACGCGGCGAACTGGACGCCATGATGGCCGCAATCATGCGCGGACTGCCCTGCGCCGAATTCGGCCCGGCGCGCCCGGCCGCCGCCATCACGGAGCGATGAGCCATGGACACCCTTGCCAAACCCGCATTCGAAGGCCTGTGGCTGCCGATGGTGACGCCCATGCGCGGCGGCCACGTGGACCTGGACGCCGCGCAGGCGCTGGCCCGCTACTACCGCAACGCCGGCATTGCCGGGCTGGTCCTCTTTGGCTCCACCGGCGAGGGCAACCTCCTCAGCATGCCCGAGAAGACCGACATGATCGAAGCCATCGCCAGCGACGCGCATGCCCTGCCGCTTGTGCTGGGTTTGGGCGGCGTCGACACGCGAGGCGTGGCCGCCGCAGTGCGTCGGCTTGACCGCTACGCGCCCGCCGGCTACCTGGTGCCGCCGCCGTACTACCTGGGGCCGTCGCAACCCGGCATCCTGTGGCATTACCGGCAGATCGCATGGGCCACCGAGCGCCCGATCATTCTGTACAACATCCCGAAGCGCGCCGGCGTCGCCATGACGGTCGAGACCATGGAAGCGCTGGCGGCGCTGCCCAATTTCGGTGCGGTCAAGGAATGCAATCCCGCCGTGCTGGCCGCCTTGAATGCGCGGGGCAGGCTCAACGCGCTATGCGGCGAGGACCTGGCTTTACTGGATCACTTCCTGGCGGGCGGCCGCGGCGCCATTCCGGCCGCCGCGCACCTGTTTCCGGAGCGCTTTGTCGAACTGATGCAGCTCGCGCAAGCCGGCCACATCGACGCCGCGCGCGAATGCTTCGATCCCTTGCGCCCCCTGATCCGGCTGCTGTTCAGCGAGCCCAATCCGGCGCCGCTCAAGCGCGCGCTGGCCATGCAGGGCCTCATCGCCGACGAGCTGCGCCTGCCCATGATGCCCGCCAGCCGCGAACTGGGCGCGAAGCTGCGGCGGGCCATGAGCCTTATCCCGGCATCGGCTGACCGGCTGCAGACAGCCTGAAGATCGAGACGGCGCGGGCCAGGTCGCCCGCCTGACCGTGCAACGCGGCGGCGGACGCCGCAAACTCCTCTACCAGCGCGGCGTTCTGCTGGGTCGCCTCGTCCAGATGCGTCACGGTCACGTTGATCTGCTCGATGCCCGCGCTCTGTTCGCTGGACGCCGTGGCAATCTCGCTCATCAGCGGTGCGCTGGTGGCTGCCGATTCCAGCACGCTGCCCATCGTGGCGCTCGCCTGTGCCACCCGCTGGCTGCCGCGCGCCACGGATTCGGACGACGCCTCGATCAGCGTCTTGATCTCCTTGGCGGCGGTGGCGGACCGCTGCGCCAACGCCCGCACTTCGCCGGCCACCACGGCAAACCCGCGCCCCTGTTCGCCCGCGCGTGCGGCTTCGACAGCAGCGTTCAGCGCCAGGATATTGGTCTGAAACGCGATCACGTCGATCAGGCGGATGATCTCGTCGATACGCTGTGAACTGTGCGAGATCTCGCGCATGGCATCGATGGCGTGCTGCGTCTCGTCACTGCCCTGCCGCGCCAGGCGCGCGGCCTCGCCGGCCAACGCGCTGACCTCGCGCACGTGCTCGGCGCTTTGGCGTGCGGTGGCGGTGATTTCTTCCACGCTTGCCGCGGTCTGTTCCAACGCGGCGGCCTGCTTTTCGGTGCGGTCGGACAGGTCCACGCTGCCCGCCGCAATCTGGCGCGACGCGGCCGCGATCGACGCGGTGGAATGCACGATGCTGCGCACCGCGGCGTCCAGCCGCTGCTGCATCCGCGCCATCGCGTCGAACAGCCGGCCGATCTCGCCACGGTGATGGCGCGCGATGCCGCTGGACAGGTCGCCGTTGGCCACGCGCTCGCACACGGCCACCGCCTCGTTCAACGGCCGCAGGATGTGTGTGCTGAAAAAGCGCAGCGCCGCGGTCAGCACCAAGGCCAGCAGCACCAGCGTCACGCTGCCCTGCCGCCACAGCGTGCCGTAGAACGCCGCATCCACGTCGTCCACATAAAGGCCCGTGAACATCAGCCACCCCCATTCCGCGTCGTACGCGGCATAGGTCAGCTTGGGCAACGGATCCTCGGAACCGGGACGCGGAAACAGGTAGCGCACATAGCCGCCGCCCGCCTTGCCTTGCGCATGAAGTTTTTCAAAGAGCGGCTGCCCCTGGCTGTCGCGCGTGGCGCGCACGTTCGTCCCCACCAGCTTCGCGTCGGGATGCACCAGCAGATCGTAGTTGTCGCCAAACGCGCCCAAATAGCCGTCCCCGCCATATCGCATCTGCGAAAGCTGGCGTGCGACGTCGCGCTTGGCCTCGGCCAGCGGCACGCCTTCCCGCACGCGCAGCTTGCCGCCGCGGACGATGCCCTCGGCCATGTCCAGGACATGGCGAAGTTCCACCCTGCGGTCGTCCATCATTTCGGCACGGCGCTGCCAGGCGTCCCACACGCCCAGCGCCAGAACGGCGGCGCCAATGGCAAACACGAACCACAACAGTTCCCTACGCAAGCTGGAATTACTCATCGACGCTCTTCTGCACGTCCCCGCTTCGAAACAAAATTCAGCGGAATGTGACGTTTTATGTAAGTTGACCGCCGAGCATACTATTTCAAACTTCGTTTGAATTCGATTTGACTAGTCACTTTGATCTAGCTCAAGTCCAATAAAAAAAACGCAAGGCGCGATGCACCTTGCGTTCTTGTTGGAGCCGATTGCGGGACGCTGCCCGCGTGGCGCTACGCCACGGACCGTGATGCGGGCAGGGGTTCGCGTGCCGGCCGCGCCGTCGTCAGCGCAATCAACGCCACAACGATCAGCGCGTACGTGGGTACGCTGCGCATGTTGCGGAACATCATCTCGGTCATGCTGAAGGCGCAGTAACTCAGGCAGAACAACAGCCCCATCTGCGCGCCCACGCGGATCACCCGGTCGTCGCTGGCCAGGCGCCGGAAGAACATGGCGGCCGGCACCAGGTATAGCGCCAGCATGCTCAACAGCCCGAGCAAGCCGTACCCGGCCAAGGCGGCCAGCAGATCGTTGTGCGGCTCGCCGAATCCATCCACGACTTCCTGCGTCACGATGCCCTGCCCTTGCAGCACGCGCAGCTCTTCGCGGAACTTGCTGGGGCCGATGCCCACGATGGGGCTCTTTTCGAACATCAGAATCGAGGCATGCCACAGCTGCAGCCGGATGCCGAACGACGTGTCGCGGTTGGCCGACGTGGAAAAGCCCTGAACGTCGTGGGTGATTTGCTGCATGCGGCTGCTGAACGTCCAGATGGCAGCCGCGCTGGCGACCAGCGCCACACAAACAGCCAGCGCACAGTACACCTTGTGGCGCCGCCGCCAGTTGCGCAGGCCCAGCAGGAAGACGAATCCCAGAATGGGCAGCAGCATCCAGCTGCTGCGGGTTTCGGACATCCAGGTCGCACACACTGCCAACGCCACAGCCAGCAGCTTCAAGCCGGTTTCCAGGCGCGGCCAGCGCGAACCCGGCCCCCAGCCCAGCGACAACAGCGTCATGCCGCCGAACAGCAGCACCATGTTGGCAAAGGCCACGGCGTTATAGCGTCCGCCCACCTCGACCACCGCGCCACGGCCGCCCGAAACCATGGTGAAGATCAACAGGAGCGAGCCCACCAGCGCACCGGCCAGGATGGTCCATTCGATATGGCGAAGCAGCCGCTGCGGCGCGCGCAGCAGCAGCCACAGCACCGGCAGCGCCAGCGCGAACCGCAGCAGCTTTTCAAGTTCGGAGCTGCTCCACATCCCCTTCACGGCGGACGTGATCAGCAGACAGGCGAGCGGCGACAGAAGCGCCAGCGCCATGGGCCAGAGCGCGCGGAAATCCATGGGCTCGTAGCGCTTGATGGCATTCATGGTGATCGCGGCAAGGGCGATCAATGCACTCAGGTAAAGAACAGCGGGACCGCCTACAGGGCTGGTCAACGCCAGCGCGGGCATCAGCAGCACCAGCCAGGCTGCCAGGGTTACATACAGTCGGGGCACAACAATCAACCTGAAAAGAACAAGGCACGCGCACTGCGCAACGTGCCGATGATTAGACAAAACCCGCCCGCCATGACGGCGGGCGGGTTTGGCGAAAGCCCGGGATCAGACCCTCTCGTGCGGCGGACCGCCTTGCGAAGGGGGCTGACCGCGATTTACATGTTTTCGATCATCACCTGGCCAAAGCCCGAGCACGACACCTGCGTCGCGCCTTCAAGCAGGCGGGCAAAGTCGTACGTGACCTTCTTGGACTGAATCGACTTTTCCATGCTGGAGATGATCAGGTCCGCGGCTTCGGTCCAGCCCATGTGGCGCAGCATCATTTCGGCCGACAGGATTTCGGAACCGGGGTTCACGTAGTCCTTGCCGGCGTACTTGGGCGCCGTGCCGTGCGTGGCTTCGAACATGGCGACGGAATCGGACATGTTGGCGCCCGGCGCGATGCCGATGCCGCCCACCTGCGCGGCCAGCGCGTCGGAGATGTAGTCGCCGTTCAGGTTCAGGGTGGCGATGACGTCGTATTCGGCGGGACGCAGCAGGATCTGCTGCAGGAACGCGTCGGCAATCACGTCCTTGACGATGATCTCGCGGCCGGTCTTGGGATTCTTGAACTTGCACCACGGGCCGCCGTCGATCAGCTGCGCGCCGAATTCCTTCTGCAGGAGCTCATAGCCCCAATCGCGGAAGCCGCCTTCGGTGAACTTCATGATGTTGCCCTTGTGCACCAGCGTCAGCGACGTGCGGTCGTTGTCGATGACGTATTGCGCCGCCTTGCGCACCAGGCGCTCGGTGCCTTCGCGCGACACGGGCTTGATGCCGATGGACGAGGTGTTCGGGAAACGGATCTTCTTGACGCCGAGCTTGGTCTGCAGGAACTGGATCAGTTCCTTTGCCTGCTCGCTTTCGGCCATGTATTCAATGCCGGCGTAGATGTCTTCCGAGTTCTCGCGGAAGATCACCATGTTGGTCTTTTCGGGTTCGCGCACCGGAGACGGCACGCCCTTGAAATACGCCACGGGACGCAGGCAGACGTACAGGTCGAGCTGCTGGCGCAGCGCCACGTTCAGCGACCGGATGCCGCCGCCGACCGGGGTGGTCAGCGGGCCCTTGATGGAAACCACGTAGTCTTTGACGACTTCCAGGGTTTCGTCGGGCAGCCACACGTCAGGACCGTAGACCTTGGTGGCCTTTTCGCCGGCATAGACTTCCATCCAATGGATCTTGCGCTTGCCGCCGTAAGCCTTCTGCACCGCCGCGTCGACGACCTTGATCATGACGGGGGTGATGTCGGCGCCCGTGCCGTCGCCTTCGATGAAGGGGATGATGGGCTGGTCAGGCACATTCAGCGAGAAATCGGCGTTGACCGCAATTTTCTGGCCGCCGGCGGGAACCTTGATATGTTGGTAGGACATGAATGCTCCATTTGCTCCGGGTGGTTTTTCTGCACGCGCCAGGATCGGACAGCGTCCGATTCCGCGGGTTATACCGCCTCCTGCGAACCGCACACCGGATGGCGGATAGCAACCCATTCTATATCGCAAAGCGCCGGGCGAAACCGGCGGTCCGCATGGGGCGGTAAAATAATGCGATCACATCCTGCTTTTGGCCCCCTCCCGAATGTTCAATCCGTCCCGCGACCAAGTCCGCGAATTCTTTATCGAAACCTGGCGCAAGCATCGCGCCAACGAGGTCCTGACCCCGCTGGAGGCGATCGCGCTGGACTGGATCATCGAGCATCCCGAATACCACGCGGACCTCGAAAGCCCCGACGCCATGACCGCTGAATACGCGGTGGAAAAAGGCCGCACCAATCCGTTCCTGCACCTGTCCATGCATCTGGCCATCGCGGAACAACTGTCAATCGACCATCCTCCCGGCATCCGCCTGGCCTACCAGCAGCTCACCGCGCGCTCGGATGCGCACCACGCCGCGCACGAAATCATGGAATGCCTGGGCCAGGTGGTCTGGGAAGCGCAGCGCCTGGGCACGCCGCTGGACAGCGACACCTACATCGACCTGATCCGCCGCCGCGCCAGCCTCTGACCCAACAAAAAAACCCTCGCGAGCGAGGGTTTTTCATTCACGTCCGCCGAAGCGGTTGCGTTCTAGCGGCGCACGCCCAGATCACTGGGCAGCGTGGCCAGCCACGCCGACACGTTGGCAATGTCCTGGTCGGACAGCTGCGTGGCGAAGGCCCCCATGATCGGGTTCTTGCGCACATTGGCCGTGGCGGCGCTGCCGGAGGCGCCCCGCTTGTAGGCCTTCAGCGCATGAGCCAGGTAGTCGGCGTGCTGCCCGGCCAGCGTCGGATACGCGGGATCCACGGCCGTCTTGGCATCGGCGCCGTGGCACGAGGCGCAATTGAATTTCTCGAAGACGGCCTTGCCGGCCGACAGGTCCTGCGCCGAGGCGGCAGAGCCCCAGATAGCCAGGGTCGCGCCCGCAAGGGCAAGCATGGTGCGGTTCATGGTCTTGCCCCCTTATTTGAGATTCGAGTAGTACGCGGCCAAGTCGGCAATGTCCTGATCGGACAGGCTGCCGGCAACGGCGTCCATCGTGGGATGGCTGCGCGCGCCTTTCTTGTACTCGTTGAGGGCGGTTTCGATGTACTTGGCGTTTTGGCCAGCGATCATCGGAACATGGTAAAGCTCGGGAAACGATGCCTTGTAGCCTGGGATGCCATGGCAACCGATGCACATCGAAACCTTGTCTCGGGCATTCTGGACATTACCGACCGGCGCTGCGTCTGCAGCAACAGCCTGGCCGGCGATCGCACAGGACGCCATCGTGGCCAACACGGAAACCGTGTACTTCAGAGAGGTTCGCAACTTCATTGGAATGGCTCTTCTTGGTATGGCTAAGGACTAGGGCCTGCTCACACGAAAAGGCCCTCTGCAAACACGTTGCGGGTGGAACCCAAAGCAAAACCGCCTGATTGTACGATAATTGCTCAGGATTAATACCTTGCGTTAGTGTTGATCCCAATCAAACCACAGAAGCCATCAGACCATGTCCGCAGCCCAGACCGCCTCATCCGCCAAGCCAGTCCGCTTCGATGGCACCGACAGCTACGTCGCCACCGATGACCTCAAGCTCGCCGTGAACGCCGCCCTCACCTTGCAGCGCCCGCTGCTGATCAAGGGAGAACCCGGCACCGGCAAGACGATGCTGGCCGAGGAAGTGGCCCGCGCGCTCGGACGGCCGCTGATGCAATGGCACATCAAGTCCACCACCAAGGCGCATCAGGGTCTGTACGAATACGACGCCGTATCGCGCCTGCGCGATTCGCAGCTGGGCGACGAGAAAGTCCGAGACATTCGCAACTACATCGTGCAGGGCACGCTGTGGCAAGCGTTCCAGTCGCACGAGCCGGTGGTGCTGCTGATCGACGAGATCGACAAGGCCGACATCGAATTCCCC
>CBHWAL010000197.1:0-7958 GCA_966111495.1 uncultured Achromobacter sp.
CAGCGCGTTGCCGCCGTAGCCGGAGCCGTAGCTCCAGATCTCGCGGGTCTTGGGGAAATGGACGATGTACTTGGTGGGATTGCACGGCCAGGCCACGTCGGCTTCGCCGGCGGCCAGCGGCTTGCCGACCGAGTGCAGGCACGGCACGAAGTCGCCGTCGGTGCCCAGCACGTCATAGACCTGCTTGCCCATGCGCGTCATGATGCGCATGTTCACGGCCACGTACGGGCTGTCGGACAGTTCGACGCCAATGTGGGCGATGTCCGAACCCAGCGGACCCATCGAGAACGGCACCACATACAGCGTGCGGCCGCGCATGGCGCCGTCGAACAGGCCGTTGAGCGTATCGCGCATTTCAGCGGGATCGGCCCAGTTGTTGGTGGGGCCGGCGTCTTCGGCGCGGTCGGAACAGATGAAGGTGCGGTCTTCGACCCGGGCCACGTCGGACGGATCGGACCACGCGAGATAGGAATTGGGGCGCTTGGCGGGGTTGAGCCGGCGCAGGGTGCCGGCCTGGACCATCTGCTCGCACAGGCGGTCGTACTCTTCTTGCGAGCCATCGCACCAGACCACGCGATCGGGCTTGGCCAGCGCGACAAAACTGGCGACCCAGTCGATCAGTCCGCGGTGCTTGACGTACGCGGGTACGTTCAAGGCTGCCAATCCCCCGTCCAAAGGCTTATTCATTGGGGCTATCTCCATACTATGGCTAAAGGTGATACGGCCCCAATTGAGGGGGCCGTATCCAGTTTGCGCAATCATACTTGCAGCGCTGGGCAACCCGTCAACCCATCCACATGGGCGAGATTGTCACCGGGTGAGTCCGCTCAAGCGGGGTAACCGGCGCGCAACTCCCTGCGGATAATCTTGCCGGTCGCGGTCGTGGGCAAACTGGTTACAAAGCGGATGGCGCGCGGGTATTCGTGGGCGGCCAGCCGGGTGCGGACATGCGCCTGTAGCGCCTTGACCAGCGCTTCATCGCCCTCCACGCCCTCGTTGAGCACCACGAACGCCACCACGATTTCCGTACGTTCAGCATCCGGCATACCCACGACGGCCGCCATACGCACGGCGGGGTGGCCGATAAGGCAGTCTTCGATGGGTCCGGGGCCAATGCGGTAGCCGGCGCTGGTGATGACGTCATCGTTGCGGCCCACGAAGCGGATGAAACCTTCCGCATCCCGCACGCCGATATCGCCGGTCAGGAGGTAATCGCCGGCAAATTTTTCCGCTGTCGCGTCCGGGTTTTTCCAGTACCCCAGGAACATGACCGGATCCGGGCGCAGTACGCCGATGTTGCCCTCCTGTCCATCGGCCACTTCGGCTCCGGTGTCATCCACAATAGCGACCCGATGCCCCGGCGCGGCGCGGCCGATGGCGCCGATGCAGGGGTCAAACAGCGACGAGCACGAGGACACGATCATGTTGCATTCGGTCTGGCCGTAGAACTCGTTGATGGTCACGCCCAGCACGCGGCGGCCCCAGTCGATCAATTCCGCGCCCAGCGATTCGCCGCCGCTGGCCACCGAGCGCAGCGCACGGGGCCCGGCGTGGTCCGGCCAGTCGCAGCCGCGCATCATCTTCAGCGCGGTCGGCGGCAGGAAGGTGTGCGTCACGCCGTGGCGCGCCATCAGCGCCAAGGCCGACGCGCCGTCGAACTTTTCGAACCGCCGCGCCAGCACCGGCACGCCGTGGTGCCACGACGGCAACAGCACGTCCAGCAGCCCGCCGATCCAGGCCCAGTCGGCCGGCGTCCACATCAATACGGCGTTTTCGGGGAAGAACTCGTGCGACATTTCCACCCCCGGCAGATGGCCGAGCAGCACGCGGTGCGCATGCAGCGCGCCCTTGGGCTTGCCGGTGGTGCCGGACGTGTAGATGATGACGGCCGGATCGTCGGCCGCGGTCGGGACGGGGTCGAAGGCGTCGGACTCGAGCGCCAGGCTTTGGTGGAACGGCAGCGCGTTGACATCAGCCCCGGCGTCCCCATCGATGCAGTAAATCACTTTCAGGTCGGGCAGGCTGTCGCGGATCTCGAGCAGCTTGCGGCAGCCTTCCGCGTCCGTGACGAGCGCCGACGCCCCGCTGTTGGCCAGCCGGTACTGGATGGCGTCCACGCCAAACAGCGTGAACAGCGGCACCGCCACCGTACCCATCTTGTAGGTGGCGACGTGGGCGATGGCGGTTTCGGGCGCCTGCGGCAGATAGATGGCGACGCGGTCGCCACGCCGGATACCATAGCGCGCCAGGCTGTTGGCAAACTGGTTGGACTGCGCCTTGATCTGGTCGAACGTATAGCGCGTCTGCGCCCCGTCGCTCTTTTCGTAGATCAGGGCCAGCCGGCCGCTGCCGTCGGCCCACTTGTCGCACACGTCGACGCCGATGTTGTAGGCCGCGGGCACCTGCCACTGGAACGCGGACACGACTTGCGCGCAAGAATCTGCTCTGTGCAGCATGGTTGTCTCTTGATAGTTATGGTTGTTGCCATGAAGGACCCGCGGCGGCGGCCGGATGCCTTCCGCCTTGCCACGAAGTTGACCATCGCTCAATAATAGGCCCTCGCGCGGACGGCCAGACAGGCCGCCCGCCCCTTTTTCGCCTGTTGCCTGCATGGAAAAAAGCCCAGCCGTCCCAAAGCGCCGCCCGCCGGCCAGCGCCAAGTCCGAACAACGCATCCGCGACATCCTGCGGGTCGCGCGCCAGGTGTTCTCCGAAGCGGGCTTCCAGGCCGCCACCACCACTGAAATCGCGCAGCGCCTGGGTGTCTCTGAAGCCACCGTGTTCACCTACTTTGGCGGCAAGCGCGAACTCTGCGTGCGCGTCATCAGCGACTGGTACGACGAAATCATCGCGCGGGTGGAAGACCATCTTCCGCACATCCACGGCGCGCGCGCCCAGTTGCATTACCTGGTGCACACGCACCTGCGCCACCTGCTGGCCGAAGGTCCGGGTTTGTGCGCTTTCATTCTTTCCGAGGGCCGCGCGCGCAACGACGACTTTGGCGAGATCTACGCCGGCCTGCAGCGCCGCTACACCGCGCCGTTGATGCGCATCCTGGCCCAGGGCCAGGCCGACGGCGACATCCGCCAGGATATGCCGCTGCGGTGGCTGCGCTCGGCGGTCTACGGGCCGATGGAGCACGTGCTGTGGGACGCGATGCGGCACCGTGCGGACGCGGGAGTGGAGGTGGGCGTGGACGTTTCCGCCACGGCCGACCAACTGGTTGGTTTTCTGTGGCAGGCCTTGCAGCCGCCGAGCCAGGACGTCCTGGCGCTGGCGCAGTTCCGGGGCGAAGTCCAGAACGCGCTGCATCGCCTTCAGTCTTCCGAAAACAGCGACGGCGGCACGTACTGAGGAAAGCCGTTGTAGGTCTCGCCGCGCTCGGCCGGCTGCAGATTCCACGAATGCCGCGCGTTCGGCACGCCACCGTCCACCCGGATCACGGTGCCATTGATGAACGCCGCCGCGGGCGACAGCAGGAAGACCACGGCTGCGGCCAGTTCGGCCTCGGTCCCAAAGCGCTGTAGCGGCACCTTGGTTTTCAGCTCGCGCAGCACGCCGCGGTAGTGCTCGTCGTAGCTGTCCATGCCGCTGGAGGCGATCCAGCCGGGCGCCACGGCGTTCACCCGTACGCCGGCGTACGCCCACTCGCAGGCGGCTGTCTCCGTCAGATTCCACACCCCCGCGCGCGCCGCGCCCGAATGCCCCATTCCCGGCATGCCGCCCCAGATGTCGGCCAGCATATTGACGATGGCGCCGCCGTGCTGGCGCATGTGCTGCGTATAAATCTCGCGCGACACCAGGAAGGTGCCATGCAGGTTGTTCTGCACCACGGCGTTCCAGCCGTTCAGGCTGATGCGGTCCAGCGGCGCGGGGAACTGGCCGCCGGCGCAGTTGAAAAGGCCGTGGATGCCGCCATGCGCGGCCAGCGCGTCGGTGACGGCGCCGCGCACCCCGGCTTCGTCGCGGATATCGCAGGCGTGCTGGCTGATCCGATCGGCGGCCTCGGGGTAGACGCGGGCGATTTCCTCGGCTGCCGTGCGCAGCTTGTCGGGGTTGCGTCCCACCAGCGCCAGGCCGGCGCCCAGCGCGGCCAGCTCGTGCGCGGTGCAACGGCCCAGGCCGCTGCCGCCCCCGGTCACCATGACCGTCTTGCCGTCAAACAATCCCGGCCGAAATACCGATGCGTAGCGCTGATCGGCGGCGCTGCTGCCCGCGTGATGGTTCATGTCTGTCTCCGGAATTTTTTGTTGAGGATAACTCAATCTATTGGAAACAAGCATCACGAAGCCGCGCTTTTACCAATAGAATCAGCCAGACCGATCGACACATCTGTTGAGCCCCCATCAACAACACCGGAGACTGCGCATGACGCTGAACGCACCGCTGGACCTGGCCATTGACGGCCCCCTCGCCCGCCTGACGCTGAACCGGCCGGACATGCGCAACGCGTTTGACGAGACGCTGATTGCCGCGCTGACGGCGGCGGTCAAGACGGCGGCCGACGATCCGCAGGTGCGGGTCCTATTGCTGACGGGCGCGGGTAAAGCCTTTTGCGCCGGCGGCGACCTGAACTGGATGCGCAAAATGGGCACGCTGACCGACGCGGACAACCGCAAGGACGCCACGCGGCTGGCGGACATGCTGCACGCCGTCTGGACCTGCCCGAAACCCATCGTCGCCTGCGTCAACGGCGATGCCTACGCGGGCGGCATGGGCCTGGTGGCCGCTTGCGACATCGCGGTTGCGGCGGACAGCGCGCACTTCTGCCTGTCGGAGACGCGCCTGGGCCTGCTGCCCGCCACGATCAGCCCCTATGTCATCCGCGCGCTGGGCGAGCGCGCGTCCAACCGCTATTTCGTGACCGCCGAGCGCTTCGACGCCGCCACCGCGCTGCGGCTGGGTCTGGTGCACGAGGTGGTCCCGGCGGCTCAGGCGCTGGAGGCCGCCGAAGCGCTCTGCCGCACGTTGTGCGCGAACGGCCCGGGCGCCGTGCAGGCCAGCAAGCGGCTGGTGCGCGACTTTGCCGGCCAGCCGCTGGACGCCGCCTTGATCGCTGACTCGGTCGAGCGCATCGCGGCCATCCGCAGCACCGCGGAGGCGCGCGAGGGCGTGACAGCTTTCCTGGAAAAGCGCGAGCCCGCCTGGCGCAGCACGACGTAAGCAGCGGGCGGGGACGCCGCGCCATTGATGCCATAATCCAGGGCGGATCTTCTGGAAGTCTCATGCCGCAAGCCACACCGCCCGCTTTTCCCCCGCTGAACGCCGAACGCCTCTGGTCGCGCGTCGACACCCTGTCCAAGTTCACCCTGCCCGACGTCCCCTGGACGCGTCGCGCCTTTTCGCCGCTGTTCGACGACGCGCGCGCCTGGTTGCGCGGCGAGTTCGAAGCCGCGGGCCTGACTACGCGCCTGGACGCGGGCGGCAATCTGGTCGGCACGCGGGCGGGACGCGATGCATCGCGCAAACCGATTTCCACCGGCTCGCACTGCGACACCGTCATGGCCGGCGGCCGCTTCGACGGCATCATCGGCGTGCTGGCGGGCATTGAGGTCGCGCACACGATGCAGGAACACGGCATCACGCTAGACCATCCCTTCGAAGTCATCGACTTCCTGTCCGAAGAACCCAGCGACTACGGCATTTCGTGCGTGGGCAGCCGCGCGCTGTGCGGCCAACTCAGCGCCGACATGCTGGACGCGCGCAATCCGCAAGGCGAGACGCTGGCGCAGGGCATCGCGCGCATCGGCGGCGATCCGTCTCTGCTCAACGGCCCGCTGCGTCGCGCCGGCGAAACCGCCGCCTTCGTCGAACTGCATATCGAACAAGGTCCCGTGCTGGAAAGCCGCCAGTTGCCGATCGGCGTTGTCACCAACATCGTCGGCATCCGCCGGGTGCAGATCGTGGTCGAGGGCCAACCCGACCACGCTGGCACCACGCCCATGGACATCCGGCGCGACGCGCTGGTGGGCGCGGCCCGCATCATCGACGCCGCCCACCGCCAGGCCAGCGCCGCCAGCGGCAATCCGCATTACGTCGTCGCCACGGTCGGCCGGCTGGCGATGACGCCCAACGCGGCCAACGCGGTGCCGGGCCGGGTCGAGATGACGCTGGAAATGCGCAGCGACAGCAACGCTGTGCTGGATGCCTTTCCCGAAACCCTGATGGCCGGCGTGGCCGACGACCTGAAGGCGCTGCGCCTGACCGCCGGCTTCACGCAGCTCAGCCGCGCCCAACCCTCGGACTGTTCGCCGCTGGTCATGGACGCGGTCAAGACGGCTGCCGACCAGCTTGGCTACGCGTCGATGCGCCTGCCCAGCGGCGCCGGCCACGACGCCGTGTACATGGCGCCCACCGGCCCCATCGGCATGATCTTCATCCCCTGCCTGAACGGGCGCAGCCACTGCCCCGAAGAATGGATCGAACCCGCGCAACTGCTGGACGGCACCCGCGTGCTGTACCAGTCGGTGCTGGAACTGGACCGCGTGCTGCGCGGCGCTTGAGAAACCGGACCCCATGGAACAGATAACCCTCGACGACAGCACCGCCGACCGCTTCCTGCTGGACGCGCGCGGCCTGTCGCTCATCGTCTTTCACAGCCGCACCTGCGGCACCTGCCGCGTGGCGCGCGAGCAGCTTCCCGCCGTGGAGCTGCCGGTCGAGCGTATCTGCTGGATCGACGCCGGCGACAACCGCGGCCTGGTCGAGCGTTACGAAGTCTTCCACCTGCCCGCCATGTTCGTCGCCCGCGACGGCGCCTTTTACGGACCAGTGCAATCCACGTTGGCCGAATGGGACCTGCGCCAGCAGATCGGCCTGGCGCTGGACAGCTACCCCGCCGAACTGCCGTGAGCGTCGCCGCCGCCAAACCGCTGCGCCTGCCGCTGGACACGCTGGCCACCGGCGCCATGCTGGCGCTGTGCGTGTGCTGGGGGTTCCAGCAGATCGCCATCAAGCTGGTCGCGGACGATATCGCGCCCATCATGCAGATCGGGCTGCGTTCGACCTTCGCGGCACTGGTGCTGGCCGTGGTCGTGTGGCGCAGCCAGGGGCTGCGGGCATTCACCGACGGCACGCTCCTGCCCGGCTTCATCGTGGGCCTGCTGTTTGCCGGCGAATTCCTGTTTGTCGCGCAAGGCCTGGTCTACACCACGGCCTCGCACATGTCGGTGTTCCTGTATACGGCGCCTATTTTCGCGGCGCTGGGCCTGCATTGGCTGCTGCCCGAAGAACGCCTGAAGCCGCTGCAATGGGCAGGCGTGGCGCTGGCCTTCTGCGGCATCGCGGTCGCTTTCCTGGTCAAGGGCGGCCCGCCGTTGGGACACGACGGCGCGCGCAACATGCTGCTGGGCGACGCAATGGGATTGCTGGCCGGGCTGCTGTGGGGCGCCACGACGGTGGCGATCCGCAAGACATCGCTGTCCGAAGCCGCGCCCGCCAAGACGCTTTTCTATCAGATGGCCGTCGCCTCGGTAGGCCTGCTGGCCTTCGCGGCTGCCACCGGTCATCAGGGCATCCGCTACACCCCCGCGGCCGTACTCAGCGTCGCCTTCCAGTCGGTCGTCGTCGCGCTGACCAGCTATCTGGTCTGGTTCTGGCTGCTGCGCCGGTATCTGGCGTCCCGCCTGTCCATCCTGTCGTTCATGACGCCGCTGTTCGGCGTCAGCTTCGGTGTGCTGATCCTGGATGAGCCGCTGGATGCGGGCTTCGTGATCGGCGCGGTGATGGTGCTGGCCGGAATCACCCTGGTCAGCGGCGCCGAGATGGTGCGGGAACGGCTGCGCAAGCGCCAGGCGCGGCGCGGCGGCCCTCATCATGGTTAACTCGCCTTTTTCCGGACGGCCCGGGCGGATATAACGGACTTTTGCCGCCGCCTGCCTGGCCGATCTGTGCGCAGGCCGTCGTTTCCACCCGGCGCGCGGCCTCGGCCTGGAGGTCACATGCAACCCTGGCACAGC
>CBHWAL010000198.1:0-7937 GCA_966111495.1 uncultured Achromobacter sp.
CATCGTCGGTGAGTCGGGCTGTGGTATATCCACGCTGGGCCGCATCGTGTCAGGCATCCTGCCGCCGACGGCGGGCCAGGTGGACTACCCGGGCAAGCCCGTGCATGCTATGAAGGGGCCCGAGCGGCGCGCCTACGAGTTGGGCGTGCAGATGATCTTCCAGGATCCCTACGCGTCCCTGAACCCGCGCATGCGCGCGCGCGACATCATCGGGGAAGCGCCCGCGGCGCATGGCCTGATCCGCTCGCGCGACAAGCAGGAATACGTGGCCGGGCTGATGCGGCAGGTGGGCCTGGATCCGAGCTTTGCACAGCGTTATCCCCATCAGTTCTCGGGCGGACAGCGCCAGCGCATCGGCATTGCGCGGGCATTGGCGCTAAAACCCTCGGTGATCGTCTGCGACGAGGCCGTGGCCGCGCTGGACGTGTCGATCCAGGCGCAGGTGCTGAACCTGTTCGAACGCTTGCGCGATGAGCTGAACCTGACGTATCTGTTCATCAGCCATAACCTCAGCGTGGTCAGTCACATCTCGGACCGCGTGGCGATCATGTATCTGGGACGCATCGTCGAGCTGGCTGATACCGATACGGTGTTCGCGCGCGCCAACCACCCGTACACGCAGGCGTTGCTCAAGGAGCTGCCGACGCTGGTGCCGGGGCGGCGCGCGTATCAGCCCATCCGGGGCGAGCTGCCATCGCCTCTGGATCCGCCCACGGGGTGTGCATTTCACCCGCGGTGTCCCCATGCCATGCCGCGCTGCAAGGCCGAACGCCCGCTCCTGCGGGAGATCGCGCCGGGGCAGTTCAGCGCCTGCCATTTGAACGATGCCACCTGACCTGCGCCGAAAAAGGGCTGGACGCGGCACGCGGGGCGGCGCGAGAATTCTCGCAACAGCAGGCCATTTGCGCGTGCGCCCTCCTTCAATCCAGACAGCTTATCCACAGCCATGAAAACCATTGCCGAAATCGAACGCGTACACGGGGACCTGACGGCCCTGCGGCGCGATATCCATGCGCATCCCGAACTGGCGTTCCAGGAAACGCGCACGTCCAATCTGGTGGCCGAGCGCCTGCGCGGCTGGGGACTGGAAGTCCACACGGGGCTGGGGAAAACCGGTGTGGTGGGAATCTTGCGCGCCGGCAGCGGCGGCAAGACCATCGGCCTGCGCGCCGACATGGATGCGCTGCCGATGCCGGAGCACAACCGGTTTGCCCACAAGTCCACGATCAGCGGCCGCATGCACGGCTGCGGCCATGACGGACACACGACGATGCTGCTGGGCGCCGCGCAGTATCTGTCCACGCACCGCAATTTTTACGGCACGGTCGTGTTTATCTTCCAGCCGGCCGAGGAAGGCGGCAATGCCGGCGCGCGCGCCATGATGCAGGACGGGCTGTTCGATAAATTCCCCTGCGATGCGGTGTTCGGCATCCACAACATGCCGGGCATGCCGGTCAACCAGTTTGGCTTCCGGGCCGGGCCGACGATGGCCTCGAGCAATCGCTGGGACATCGTGATCAAGGGCGTCGGGGGCCATGCGGCCCAGCCGCATTCGTCCGTTGACCCCATTATCGTGGCCGCCGACATGGTGCACGCGCTGCAGACCGTCATCTCGCGCAGCAAGAATCCGCTGGATCAGGCGGTGCTGTCGATCACGCAGATTCACGCGGGCGATGCCTACAACGTGATTCCCGGCGAGGCCGTGCTGCGCGGCACGGTGCGCACCTATTCGGTAGAGACGCTGGACAAGATCGAGGCAGACATGCGGCGCATCGCCACCACGCTGCCGCAGGTCTATGGCGGCACGGGCGAGCTCGATTTCGTGCGCGCGTATCCGCCGCTGGTGAACTGGGAAAACGAAACCGCCTTCGCAGCCAAGGTTGCCGAAGACACCTTTGGCGCGGAGAACGTGCTGCGCGACATGCCGCCGTTCATGGGGGCGGAGGACTTTTCGTTCTTTCTGGAATCCGTGCCGGGCTCGTACCTGTTCCTGGGCAACGGTGACGGCGATCATCGGATGGAGTCTTATCACGGCATGGGACCGTGCCAGCTCCACAATCCCAACTACGACTTCAACGACGCGCTGTTGCCGGTGGGCGCGACGTACTGGGTGAAGCTGGTCGAGGCGTTCATGCCGGCCAAGTAAGGACCGATACGCTATTTGCTTATACGCGATTGGCCATGAAGCCGCGGGGGCGCCCTGCGGCTTTTTGCTATATGACGGAAAGCTTTGATCAAACGCCGATATCTTCGTTTGAGATACAAGGCGCGGTTTCCATAATCGGTCGTTCCAGCCATGCCGCGAGGCGAATTCGGAGCGATCGATGTCCCAGAGCAATGCCTTGCGGCGCGAAGCGCCCGCCGCCCTCCAGCCCCAGGCGCAGTCCTTTGACGTGCGCCCCCTGCCCGGTCCCCTGGGCGCGGAAATCATTGGCCTGGACCTGTCGCGCGAACTGACGCCCGCCGATTTTGCGCGCGTGCACAAGGCGCATCTGGACCATCACCTGCTGGTGTTCCGCGACCAGCGCATCACGCCCCAGCAGCATATCGACTTCAGCCGCCGCTTCGGCCGCCTGATGATTCACGTGCTGCACCAGTTCCACCTGCCCGGCCATCCCGAGATCCTGACGGTCTCCAACATTTTGGAAGATGGCAAGCCGATCGGTCTGGGCGACGCGGGGAAATATTGGCACTCGGACATCTCGTACAAGGAACTGCCCAGCCTGGGGTCGCTGCTGCATGCGCAGGAACTGCCGGCCGAAGGCGGCGACACCTTGTTCGCGAACATGCACCTGGCCTACGACACCCTGCCGCAGGCGCTGAAGGATGAGGTCGAGGGCAAGCGCGGCGTGCATTCCTATCTGGCCCAGTACGGGCAACTGCAGAAGGAAGGCAACTGGCGCCCGAACCTGAGCGCGCAGCAGATTGCGCAAGTGCAGGAGGTGGTGCATCCGGTGGTGCGCACGCATCCGGAGAACGGCCGTCGCGCGCTGTTCGTGAGTGAAGGCTTCACGACGCGCATCGATGGACTGCCCGACGACGAAAGCCGCGCGCTGCTGGCCGAACTGTTCGCTCATAGCGTGCGGCCCGAACATATCTACCGCCACAAATGGCAGCCGCATGACCTGGTGTTCTGGGACAACCGCTCGCTGATCCACTTGGCGGGCGGCACGCCGGATCACCTGCGCCGCAAGCTCTACCGCACGACGATCGAAGGCGATACGCCGTTCTGACGCGGCCCAATGGATGCACCACCCCGCCCCCAATTACTTATCCACAAGGAACGCCATGCGTTTGACATCCACGCTACGGGATCGACTGGTCCGGACCGCCACGGGCGCGGGCCTCGCGCTGATACTTGCCGTGCTGGCGCTGGCTTCGCCCACCCCGGCCATGGCCGAAGGGCGCATCCGCATTGCCGAACAGTACGGCATCGTCTATCTGCTGCTTAACGTTGCGCGCGACCAGCAGCTCATCGAAAAGCACGGCAAGGCCGAAGGTGTGGATATCTCGGTCGAGTGGGCCAAGCTGTCCGGCGGCTCGGCGGTGAACGACGCGCTCCTGTCCGGGGCTGTGGATATCGCGGGGGCGAGTGTGGGACCGCTCTTGACGATCTGGGATCGCACGCACGGCAAGCAGAACGTGAAGGGCGTGGCGTCGCTGGGCAACTTTCCCTATTACCTGGTCACCAACAATCCCAACGTGAAGACGATTGCCGACTTCACGGACAAGGACCGTATCGCCGTGCCGGCGGTGGGCGTGTCGGTGCAGTCGCGCGTGCTGCAGCTGGCGTCGGCCAAGCTGTGGGGCGATGCGCAGTACAACAAGCTGGACAAGATCTCGGTGGCGCTGCCGCACCCGGACGCGGCGGCGGCCATCATTGCCGGCGGCACGGAAATCACCGGACATTTCGGCAACCCGCCCTTCCAGGAGCAGGAGTTGGCCGAGAACCCCAAGGCGCGCATCGTGCTCAATTCGTATGACGTGCTGGGCGGCCCCAGTTCGTCGACCGTGCTTTTCGCCACCGAAAAATTCCGCCGCGACAATCCCAAGACCTACAAGGCCTTCCAGGAAGCGTTGAAGGAAGCCGCCAGCTTTGCCGCCGCGAATCCGGAAAAGGCCGCGGACATCTACCTGCGCGTCACCGGCGCCAAGCAGGACCGTGACTTCCTCATTAAGGTCATCAAGAATCCCGACGTGCAGTTCAAGTTGCAGCCGCAAAACACGTTCGCGCTGGCGCAGTTCATGCACAAGGTCGGCGCGATCAAGAACGCGCCGGCAAGCTGGCGCGACTACTTCTTTGACGATCCCGTCACGGCGCAGGGCAGCTGACATGGCTGTGCGCCCCGCCACCCCTGTGGATAACGTTCAACGGCCCACGCCTTTGCTGGCTGTGGATAAGGTGTCGATCGAATATAAGACGCGCGAACGGCGCGTGCGGGCGACGCATCAGGTCAGTTTTGATGTGCACGGCGCCGAGCGTTTCATCCTGCTCGGGCCCTCCGGCTGCGGGAAATCTACGCTGCTCAAGGCGGTTGCGGGATTCATCGAACCCACCGAGGGACGGATCGCGATCGACGGCAAGACCGTGCAAGGGCCGGGCCCGGACCGCATCGTGGTGTTTCAGGAATTCGACCAGCTGCCCCCCTGGAAGACGCTGCGCCAGAACGTCGCGTTTCCGCTGCTGGCGTCGCGCAAGTTTAACCGGCGCGAGGCCGATGAACGGGCGATGCACTATCTGGACAAGGTGG
Organism: uncultured Achromobacter sp.; assembly: GCA_966111495.1. GTDB lineage: Bacteria > Pseudomonadota > Gammaproteobacteria > Burkholderiales > Burkholderiaceae_B > Achromobacter. The sequence continues at coordinate 4,752 of CBHWAL010000198.1, forward strand.
GACTGGCAGCCTTTGCCGATGCTTATCCGCATACGCTGTCGGGCGGCATGAAGCAGCGCGTGGCCATTGCGCGGGCGTTGGCCATGCAGCCGCGCGTGCTGCTGATGGACGAGCCCTTCGCGGCGCTGGATGCGCTGACGCGCCGGCGCATGCAGGAAGAGCTGATGGCGCTGTGGGACGACGTGCGGTTCACGCTGCTGTTCGTCACGCACTCGATCGAAGAGGCGCTGGTGCTGGGCAGCCGCATTCTGTTGCTGTCCCCCCATCCTGGCCGCGTGCGCGCCGAACTGAATGCGCACGGCTTTGACCTGCACAGCCAGGGATCGGCGGCGTTTCAGGCCGCGTCGCGCCGCATTCACGATTTGTTGTTCGACGCTCCTCCGCTGGCTCAGGCCGAGCGCGCGGCGGCCTGAAAGGAGCGCACATGAGCATCAGTCATGCCGGATCGGCGTTCATTCGCCCCGAGGTGGAATACGACCTGCCGCCTCTGCCCCCGCAGGCCGCCGAGACGCCGCTGCCGTGGCACGAGCGGCTGTGGCAGCACGCCTCGCTGCGCAAGGGCGTGATCCTTGTGCTGTTGGCGGCGGTGTGGGAGCTGGCGGCGCGCTATACCGATAACGATCTGCTGTTGCCCGGCGCGTGGCAGACGGCGCAGGCCTTCGCCGAGGGCGTGACCAGCGGCGAGCTGCTGGCGCGGGCCGGGCAGTCGATGCGCGTGCTGGTGCAGGGCTACCTCGCGGGTGTCGTGCTTGCCTTTGTGCTGACGACGCTGGCGGTGTCCACGCGGTTCGGCCGCGATCTGTTGTCCACCCTGACGGCGATGTTCAATCCGCTGCCGGCGATTGCCCTGCTGCCGCTGGCGCTGCTGTGGTTCGGGCTGGGCGAAGGCAGCCTGATATTCGTGCTGATCCACTCCGTGCTGTGGGCGCTGGCACTGAACATGTATGCGGGCTTTTTGGGGGTGTCTGACACCCTGCGGATGGCGGGGCGCAATTACGGGCTGACCGGGTTGCGCTACGTCCTGCAGATTCTGGTGCCGGCCGCCCTGCCCGCCATCCTGGCTGGGCTGAAGATCGGCTGGGCGTTTGCGTGGCGCACGTTGATTGCCGCAGAACTGGTGTTCGGGGCGTCCAGTGGCAAGGGTGGACTGGGCTGGTACATCTTTCAGAATCGCAACGAGTTATACACAGACCGGGTGTTCGCGGGCCTGGCCGCGGTGGTCATCATCGGTCTGCTTGTGGAAAACCTGGCGTTCGATACGCTGGAGCGGCTGACGGTCCGGCGCTGGGGGATGCAGCGGTGATTGTTGCGGCGATCGAGCGATCAGTATGAAAAAGGGGGCGGCCATGAAGCCGCCCCCTTTTCATGGATGGCGCCTAATGCTTACAGCTTGAGCCCCAGCGCCTTGGCCACACCTTCGGCATAGGCCGGATCGGCCTTGCGGAAGTGATCCAGCTGGCGGCGCTGGATGACTTCCGGCACGCTCGCCATGTGGCGTCCGATGTTGCCGAACAGCAATTCCTGCTGCGCCGGCGTCATCAAGCGGAACAAGGCGCCCGGTTGCGAGTAATAGTCGTCGTCGACGCGATGGTTCCAGCGTGCCGCGGCCTGGCCGTCCAGCGCCAGCGGCGGTTCGGCCGCCGAGGGCGTTTCCTTCCACTCGCCCGCGCTGTTGGGCTCGTAGTTGATCGTGGCGCCGGCATTGCCGTCCACCCGGCCGGCCCCGTCGCGATGGAAGCTGTGGAACGGGCACTTGGGCGCATTCACCGGAATCTGGTGATGGTTGATGCCCAGGCGATAGCGATGCGTGTCGCCGTACGAGAACAGGCGGCCCTGCAGCATCTTGTCCGGCGAGAAACCGATGCCCGGCACCACGTTCGCCGGCGTGAAGGCGGCCTGCTCGACTTCGGCGAAGTAGTTCTCGGGGTTGCGGTTAAGTTCCAGCACGCCGACCTCGATCAGGGGATAGTCGCCATGCGGCCAGACCTTGGTCAGGTCGAACGGGTTGATGTGATACGTCGCCGCTTCGGCCTCGGGCATGATCTGCACCTTCAGCGTCCACTTCGGGAAATTGCGCTCTTCGATGTTCTGGAACAGGTCACGCTGCGAGCTTTCGCGGTCGTGGGCGACGACCTGCGCGGCCTCTTCATCGCTCAGACAGGCGATGCCCTGCTGCGACTTGAAGTGGAACTTCACATAGAAGCGCTCGTTGTTGGCGTTGATGAAGCTGAACGTGTGCGAGCCAAAGCCGTGCTGCTGGCGCAGGTTGGCGGGGATGCCGCGATCGCTCATCAGCGTAGTGACCTGGTGCAGCGATTCGGGATTGAGCGACCAGAAGTCCCACGCCGCCGTGGCGTTGCGCAGGTTGGTCTTGGGGTCGCGCTTCTGGGTGTGGATAAAGTCGGGGAACTTCAGCGGGTCGCGGATGAAGAAGACGGGCGTGTTGTTGCCGACCAGATCCCAATTGCCTTCGTCGGTGTAGAACTTGATGGCGAAGCCGCGCACGTCGCGTTCGGCGTCGGCCGCGCCGCGTTCGCCGGCAACGGTCGAAAAGCGCAGGAACAGCGGGGTCTGCTTGCCGACTTTGGAAAAGATGTTCGCGCGGGTGTAGCGGCTGATGTCGTGGGTGACGGTGAACGTGCCGTAGGCGCCGGAGCCCTTGGCGTGGACGACGCGTTCGGGGATGCGTTCGCGGTCGAAGTGGGCAAGTTTTTCAATAAGCCAGAAATCTTCCAGCAGCGCGGGGCCACGGGGGCCGGCAGTCAGGGTGTTGTTGTTGTCCGGTACTGGGGCGCCCGAGGCGGTAGTCAGAGGCTTCTTGTCGGTCATGGCACACTCCCTAAGTCATTTCTGAATGACGCGGATCCGTCTCGCGGACCGCGCGCGTTGCAGCAAAAACTCCGGCGGGCAGGACGCCGGAGGTCAAATTCAGAGCCATCATAGGTGTCATGGTTGGCTGTGTGAAGTTGATTGATCTTGCTTCGGCGATAAGTAATACCTATGTATATGCCTCATGGGCATAGAAAATGCTGAGTGTGCACTTCGCGTTGCATTTGCAACGGGCGTAAAAAAACCGGCCTCGAAGGGCCGGTTTTCTTGTTTCGGGAGGGCGATCAGCGATTGGCCGCCGCTTCCGACTTCTTCTGGATGGCGCGGGTGATGGACCACTGCTGCGCGATCGACAGG
>CBHWAL010000199.1:0-7930 GCA_966111495.1 uncultured Achromobacter sp.
CCTTGGCGGCCTGGGCGCTGCGCTGCGCCAGCGAGCGCACTTCGCCCGCCACCACTGCAAAGCCCTTGCCCTGCTCGCCCGCGCGGGCAGCTTCCACCGCGGCGTTCAGCGCCAGGATGTTCGTCTGGAAAGCAATGCCGTCGATGACCGACACGATTTCCGAGATCTTGCGCGAGCTGGCGGAAATCTCCTGCATCGTGCTGACCACTTCCGACACGGCCGAACCGCCGCGCTCGGCCACGTCCGACGCGCTGGCCGCCAATTGATTGGCCTGGCGCGCGTTGTCCGCGTTCTGCTTCACGGTGGACGCCAGCTCTTCCATCGAGGCAGCGGTCTCTTCCAGCGAAGCGGCCTGCTGCTCCGTGCGGCTGGACAGGTCCGTGTTGCCCGCGGAAATCTCACGCGCGCCCAGGTTGATCTCTTCGACGCCGCGGCGCACAGACGCCACCGTGCGGGTCAGGCTTTCCTGCATGCGCTTGATCGCGCCAAACAGGTGGCCGATTTCGTTGGTGCTGCGCACTTCGATGCGGCCGGTGAAGTCGCCGGCCGAGATCTTCTCGAAATGGTCGCCGGCTTCGTGCAGCGGACGCAGTACGGTGCGGTTGATGAAGATCCAGCAGCCTAGCGCCAGGACCAGGGCGATGGCCAGCATCACAATGGTGACCATGCGCGAAATATTGTGATCGGCTTCCGCCTGCGCAATAAGCTCGTCGGTGCGTGTGTCCGTGAACAGCAGCACGTTGTTGACGGCTTCGCGGAACGCGGTGTTGGCGGCGCCGCCGGCGTCGTTCAGGTCCAGGTAGTCCTGGATGGCGAGGTTGGCCAGGGCAGCGGCCTGACGGCGGTAGACGTCGTCGAACTGCTTGTAAGCAGCATCCAGCTTGGCGACGAGCTCTTCGGAGCCTGCCATGCGCGGCGCCTTGCGGAACAAGTCGAAGAACTTGAGGCCTTCGGCCATCAGCGTATCGGCGCGCTTGGCTTGCGAGGTGGACTGTTCAGTCTTGCCCTGCTGCATGTCCATCAGCGAATTGGCAAGCAGCAGGCGGCCGCGCAGGAAAGTGCTATAGGCGCGCTGCAGTTGCGTCGCCTGGTTGGCATAGGCCTCGTTGACCTGCGCCAGCTTGTCGCTGCCGGAATTCAACCCCATCCACGCCACACCGTTCGAAATGAACATGGCGCCCGTGAAGAGCAATAGCACCAGGATGATGCAGGTGCGAACTTTTAAATTACCAAGCATGAAATATCCGAGCGTTAAGCAACGAAGAACGACACAACCTACCCTATACGCACTACGGACGCCCCGGCCCTTGGCCGGCAGCGTCCGAAAAGTGCGCCACCCGCGGCGCACGCAAGCGGCGCCGCGCTGAAAGCTACCGCATCACTTGCGGCTGAACAGGCTGGAACCCTGGATGGTCATGAACGCGGCCGAGGCCGCCTGCAATGCCACCTGGCGCAGCGCGAGCTGGCTGGCGCCGGCGTAGTAGTCCAGGTCTTCCAGATCCGACAGCGACTTCGAGTACGACAGGCCCTTCTGCGAGCCGGTGGCGTCCAGCGCCTCCAGTTCGTTCAAGCGCGCACCCACAGAGGCGCCCACGGTCAGCACGTTGTCGTAGCTGGACGCCAGCTTCTTGTTCGCCGTCGCCAGTTCGTTGTTCAGACGGGCCAGCGCCTTCTCATCGCCCGCGATGGGCGAATCCAGCACCTTGATGAGGCTGTCCAGCGTGTTGAACATGTCCACATCGGCCGACTGAATGCTTTCCACGTCGATCACGTCGCCGTTCTGCGGCGTACCCTTGACCACCACGGCGACACCGCCGAAGTCGATGCTGGAGCCCGGCGTGTATTGCGTCGGACCGGCCGGCGGCGCGGGCGAGGTCACCGGCGGCACGGGCGGGTTGGCGGTCGGGTCGGTCGTGACGACGCGATAGCCCATGTTGCCCGTGGCGGGATCCGATTCAAATTGCAGGCTGAAGTTCTTGCCGATATTGGGGCTGCCCGGCGTGACCGAGACGGTGCCGAACTGCGCGGTGCCGCCGTTGGTCGGCGCGGCCGTGCTCACGTAGGCGGTCGACCCCGGATTGGCGCGGCCGAAGATGTCGCTGCCCAGGTCGCTGGTGGACAGCTGGCGCGATTGGTCGACCTGCACGGTACGCTCGCCGGTGGCGCCGCTGTAGACGATCTTGCCGGTGGCATCCTGCGCGTAAGGCACGACGCCGCCTTCGTAGCCCGAGAACAGGTACTGGCCGTTGCCGTCGGTGCTGTTGGCAAGGCCCAGCAGCGCGTCGCGGGCGCTCTTCAGCGCCGTCGACAGGGCCTGGCGGTCGCTGTCGGCGAACGTGCCGTTACCGGCCTGGACGACGCGGGTGCGCACGTCCTGCAGCGCGACGGTGATCGAGTCCAGAACGTTGGCTTCCTGTCCGAGGTTGGTCTTGGCCGTGTTGCGGTTCAGCCCATACGTCGTGTTCATGCTCTGCGTCTGCGCGACGCCGATCGACAGCGACGCCGCCAGCGGATCGTCCGCGGGGGTCAGGAACTTGCGGCCGCTGCCAACCTGTTCGACCAGGCGATTCATGTCGGATTCCTGAGCGAGAACGCCGCTCAGTCCGTTCGAGTACATCATCGTGGTGCTCAGACGCATGGTGCAGCTCCGTAATGCTTTCTAGTATTCACAGTCAACGTTCTGATCAGCCGCGCAGGCCCAACAGCGTGTCAAAAATGGTGCTTGCCACATCGATGATGCGGGCGCTGGCCTGGTATTGCTCCTGGTACAGCGACAGGCTTACGTATTCTTCGTTCAGGTTCACGCCCGACACCGCCTGCTGAGCCGCGGTCGTCTGCTTGACCAAGTTGACCTGCGCCGTGGCGGCGGTCTTGATCTGCTGCGTCTGCACGCCGACAGTGTTCACGACCTGCGCAAACATGTCGTTGATGCTCATCGTGCCGTGGCCCAGCACCTTGCTGGTCTGCAGCTGCGCCAGCTTCAGCGCGTTCTTGCCGTTGGCGTCGCCGCCGTCCGCGTCCGCCGCGGCAACCTTGTCCGGATCCGTGATCAGGACGTTGATGTCGCGGGCGGCATCGCGCGTGGGCGACAGCGACCACTTGTCGCCAGCCTGGGGCGGCGCATTGATGGTCAGCGTCAGGCCCATCTCGCTTTCGAGGTTCAGCGTGGCGGTGGGCGGCGTGCCGGTGGCCGGGCCGTTGTAGACCTGCGAGCCTTCCGGCATGCGCACGACCTGGTAGTTCGTGCCGTCAAACGAGATCTCGTAGTCCTTGGCATTGATGTTTGCCAGGTTGGTGAATTCACCCGAGATCTGCGCGTTGCTCTTGTTCTGCGTGTTCGGCACGCCCTGGGGCGAACCAATGCCTAAGAAATCCGTGCCCGGATTGCCGCCCTGGTCCAGACCCTGCTTGTGCTGGTCATTGAACGACAGCGCCAGGCCCACCGCCATCTGGCCGAGCTGGTTCTGCATGACGTCCAGGGACGAGGCGCGGAACTGAAGCAGGCCGCCCAGCTTGCCGCCGGAGATTTCCGTGTCCTTCATCTCGACCGCGATGGTCTTGCCGGTGCCCGCGGGCAGCGTGTAGGCAATGACCGTGCGGCCTGCGTCCGCCGAGGACGGCACCGCTTGCAGCGGGTAGATCGTGTTGCCCGACAGCAGCGACTGGCCGCCCTTCGTGAGCGAGATACTGACCTTGTCGCCCTGCTCGTACGTGGTGATGCCGATGAGCTGGTTCAGCTCCATGACGGCCTGGTCGCGCTGGTCGAGCAGGTCGTTGGGGGGGCTGCCGCCGGCCTTGCCGGCCGCCACCGAAATCTGCTGGTTCAGATCATCGATACGGGTCAGGTAGCTGTTGACCTGGTCCACCGTGGTGCTGATCTGCGAGTTCAGGCCTTCACGCTGCTTCTGCATCTCCTGGTAGGCCGAGCGGATCTGCGTGGTCAGGCTGTTGGCCTGGCCCAGCAGGTCGGCGCGCGCGGCGGGATCCGCCGGCTTGCTGGCCACCGTGTTCATGCTGGTGAAGAAATTGGTCAGGCCCGGGGCGATGCCCACGGTGCGGTCGGAGAACAGGTTGTTGATCTGCGAGACCTGGTCGAGCTGGGCCTGGAGCTGCGCGCCGCTGCCGGTCGCGCCAACGAGCTGCTTGTACAGGAAGCTGTCGTAGCTGCGCACGACGGTGTCGACCTGGACGCCGCGGCCGATGTAGCCATTGGCGGTCGCTTGCGCGCCCGCCGTCGAGGTCATGACGCGTTGGCGGTTGTAGCCGACCGTGGTGGCATTGTTGATGTTATGGCCGGTGGTGGCCAGGCCGGCTTGCGCCGCGTTCAACCCGCCCAATGCCGTTTTGTACAAATTCATGCTGACAATGCCCCGTATGTAACCGCAGCTGTTATCTCTGGATACCCCGTTTACGGCAGGAGATCACCCAAATTTAGAGTCCTTCCAGCATCCGGCGTGAATTTTCCACGTTGGATGCCGCGCCCCGCAATTGGCCCATGATGCCGATGAGTTTCTGGGCGTAGCGCGGGTCGGTCGCGTAACCCGCGTCCTGGATCCGGCGGGCCGCCTCGACCTCGTTGCGGGCCGTCGTCACGCTCTCGTAGCGCGGGCTGTTGCCGATCAGGCGGGCGTAGTCGGCGAACGATTCCTCGTACGACGCATAGGCCCGGAACGGCTGCGTCACCTTGCGGGCGACGCCGTCTTCGTATTCGGTAGTGAGCACGTTGACGACCTTGCCCTTCCAGCTCGAGCCGGCCTTGATGCCGAACAGGTTGAAGCTGGTGCTGCCGTCCTCGTGCTTGATTTCACGCTTGCCCCAGCCGGACTCCAGGGCCGCCTGGCCCATGATGAGACGGGCCGGCACGCCGCTTTGCTGCGATGCCAGGTTGGCCGCGCGCGACATCTTGGAAACGAAGTCGACCACGTGCTCGGGCGCACCTTCGGCGGCGGCCAGCGCACGGTCGGCCGGCCGGTTGTTGCGCATCACGTTCAGCAGCGCCGACACTTCACGCGAGCCGCCCGTCTGGAAGTCCAGATCGCCGCCCTGCCCGATGCGCTTGACCGATTCGTCCGAAATCTCGCCGGGCTTGCCCTGCTGCATCTGCGCCAGGATGGCCTGCGACAGCCCAATGCCGGGCGATGCCAGGTGCAGGGCCAACTGCTCGTCCGCCATGGACTGCAGCATCTGCGTCTGCTGGGAATCGAACAGACCTTCCTTGGGCGTGGCCTCGCGCATGCGCTTGACCATCATCTGCAGGAACAGCGCCTCGAACTGCTTGGCGACCTGTTTCTGCTGCTCGGTGCCGGCGGGATCCTTCTTGACGTCCCGCTTCAGGTCCGACAGGCGGCCCATGTCAAAGACCGAATCCTGCCGGGTGTTGGTGCGTCCCGCGTCGCTGGTGTAAGCCATGGCCGTCAGATGATTTCAAGTTCGGCGCGCAAGGCGCCGGCGGTCTTCATGGCCTGCAGGATGGCCAGCAGGTCCTGCGGCGTGGCGCCCAGGGCGTTCAGGCCCTTGACCACGTCGGCCAGGTTGGCGCTGGTGCTCACGCGCTGCAGCGAGCCGTTGTCCTGGCGCACTTCGATCTGGGTGTTGGGCACCACCACCGTCTGACCCTGCGTGAACGGGGTGTCCGGCTGGACCACTTCGTTCTGGCGGTTGATGATGACGGACAGGTTGCCGTGCGCCACGGCGGCCTCTTCGATCATGACCGTGCGGTTCATGACGACCGAACCGGTGCGGGCGTTGATGATGACCTTGGCGACGGTGGGTGCGCGCGTGACCTGCAGGTCTTCCATCTGCGACAGGAAGCGGGCCTGCGAGCCCTGCTCCATGGGCGTGCGCACCTGGATGACGCGGCCGTCCAGCGCCGTGGCCGTGCCCTGCCCGAACTTGCGGTTCAGGGCCGTCGCTACGTTCTGCGCGGTGCCGAAGTCGGTATTGTTCAGTTCGACATGCACGTAGCCGTCGCGCGCGAACGTGGTTGGCACGCCGCGTTCGACGATGGCGCCCGCGCTGATGCGGCCGCCGTTCAGCTGGTTGATCTGCACGCTGGAACCGCCCGAGGATGCGCCGGCGCCGCCGACCAGGATGTTGCCCTGGGCAATGGCGTAGACCTGGCTGTCCGCGCCCTTGAGCGGCGTCATCAGCAGCGTGCCGCCGCGCAGGCTCTTGGCGTTACCCATCGAGGACACCACCACATCCAGCGTCTGGCCGGGCCGCGCGAACGCGGGCAACGTCGTCGTGACCATGACCGCGGCCACGTTCTTCAACTGCATGTTGCTGCCGGCGGGCACCGTGATGCCCAGCTGCGACAGCATGTTGGTCAGGCTTTGCTGCGTGAAAGGCGTCTGGCGCACCTGGTCGCCGCTGCCGTCCAGGCCCACGACCAGGCCGTAGCCGATGAGCTGGTTGCCCCGGACGCCCTGGATGCTTGCCAGATCCTTGAGCCGTTCGGCGTGCGCCGCGCCGGCGCCCGCGGCCAGCCCGACGGCCACGCACACCCGCGCAAACAGGGACAGCAAAGTGGATATCGGAGTCTGTTGTTTCATGATTTAGAACGGCGAAGCGATCAGGAAGAAGCGTTGCAACCAGCCCATGGTCTGGACTTCGTCCATGACGCCCTTGCTGCGGTATTCGATGCGCGCGTCGGCCACTTGCGTGGACGACACGGTGTTCGTGCCCGTGATGGAGCGCGGGTCGACCACGCCGGCAAAGCGCACGTACTCGCTGCCGCGGTTGATGGCGATCTGCTTTTCGCCGGCGACCTGCAGGTTGCCGTTGGACATCACGCCCACCACCGTGGTGGTGATGGTGCCGGTGAAGGCATTGTTGGCGCTGCTGTCGCCCTTGCCCTGCGCCACGTTGCCGCCATTGGCCTCGGTATTCAGGTTGGCGTTCGCCCAGCTGTCCATGAAGGACGGCGCCGCGGCGATGCCCAGCGTGGCCGAGCCCGAGCGGTTGGTGTTCGTCGCCACGTTCTTGGACGCGTTGGTGCGTTCGTTCAGCACGATGGTGACGATGTCGCCCACATTGCGCGGCCGGCGGTCCTCGAACAGCGGGTAATTGCCGTAGGTCGTGGGCTGGTAAATGGAGCCCGTGGGCTGCGCCATCGGCATCGGCGGCGGCGGCGGGGCCGCCGTCGTCGGCCCGGTCACGATGGGTTCGGGCGGGATAATGGCGCAACCAGCCGCCAGCAGAGCCAGCGCAGACGCAAGTACCAGGCGCAGGACAGACATGAGCATCACAGTTGGGTCAGGCGGGCCAGCATTTCGTCCGACGTCTTGACGGCCTTGCTGTTCATTTCGTAAGCGCGCTGCGTCGTGATCATGTTGACCAGTTCTTCAGCGACGTTGACGTTGGAGGTTTCGACGTACTTCTGCATGATCGAGCCCGCGCCGTCCACACCGGGCTGCAGCAGGTTCGCCGGACCCGACGAATCGGTTTCCAGGTACAGGTTTTCGCCGATGCTTTGCAGGCCCGTCGGGTTGATGAAGGTGGCGATCTGGAGCTGGCCGATCTGCACGTTGACGCCGGCCGCGCCGGGCTGCGTCACCGAAACCATGCCGTCGTTGCCGATGGTGATGGACAGCGCGTTGTCCGGCACGTTGATCGGCGGCTGGATGACATAGCCGCTGACCGTCACGAGCTGGCCGTTCTGGTCGCGCTGCAGGGCGCCGTCACGCGTGTAGGCCTGCGTGCCGTCGGGCAGTTCGACCGGCAGGAAGCCGCGGCCGTTGATCGCCACGTCCATCTCGCTGCCGGTGTTGTTCAGGTTGCCGTCCGAGTGGATGCGCTCGGTGGCGGCCACGCGCGCGCCGGTGCCCAGCTGCAGGCCGGACGGCAGTTGCGTGGCATCGCCCACCTGGGCGCCGGGCTGGCGCAGCGTCTGGTACATCAGGTCCTGGAACACGGCACGGCCGCGCTTGAA
>CBHWAL010000200.1:0-7910 GCA_966111495.1 uncultured Achromobacter sp.
CCTGAAGGCCGAGGTCGACGGCATCGTCATGAAGGCCCTGAACGAAACCGAACTGGCCGGCGACGACGCCATCAAGATGCAAAAACTGCTCGACGCCCTGGAAAGCCTGGACGACGTGCAGGAAGTCTATACGACCGTCATTTTCGACGAAGCGCAGTAACTCTCCCTTTCCTGGCGCACCAGCGGCTCCGTCCGCCTGCGCGCCTCTTCAGACTCACGCAACATGAAACTCCTGGTAATTGGCTCGGGCGGCCGCGAACATGCCCTCGCCTGGCGGCTGGCCCGCTCCCCGCGCGTACACAAGGTGTACGTCGCTCCGGGCAATGGCGGCACGCAACGGGCCGAGCAGATGGAGAACATCCCGCTCACCAATGCCGAGGAACTGGCCGATTTCGTCCAGCGCGAGGGAATCGCCCTGACGGTCGTCGGCCCCGAGGCGCCCCTGGCCGCCGGCGTCGTCGACGTCTTCCGCGCCCGTGGCCTGAAGATCTTCGGCCCCACCAAGGCCGCCGCGCAGCTTGAAAGCTCCAAGGATTACGCCAAGGCCTTCATGGTCCGGCACAACATCCCGACCGCGCGCTACGAAACCTTCACCGATCCGGCCAAAGCCCACGCCTACATCGACCAGGAAGGCGCGCCCATCGTCATCAAGGCCGACGGCCTGGCCGCCGGCAAGGGCGTCGTGGTTGCCGCCACCCTCGAAGAAGCGCACGCCGCCGTCGACGCCATGCTGGGCGACGGCTCCATGGGCGAAGCCGGCGCACGCGTCGTCATCGAAGAATGCCTCGTCGGCGAAGAAGCCAGCTTCATCGTCATGTGCGACGGCCGCAATGTGCTCGCCCTGGCCACCAGCCAGGACCACAAGCGCCTGCAAGACGGCGATCGCGGTCCCAACACGGGCGGCATGGGCGCTTACTCGCCCGCGCCCATCGTCACGCCTGAACTGCATCACCGCATCATGCGCGAAATCATCCTGCCCACCGTGCAGGGCATGACGCGCGACGGCATCCCCTACACGGGCTTCCTGTACGCCGGCCTGATGATCGCCCCGGGCGACGATCCCGACCGCGAAATCAAGACGCTGGAATTCAACTGCCGCATGGGCGACCCCGAAACCCAGCCCATCATGATGCGCGTCAAGAGCGACCTGCTCGACGCGCTCGAGCACGCCGTCGAAGGCACGCTCGACCAGGCCGACATCGTCTGGGACCGCCGCACCGCCCTGGGCGCCGTGCTGGCCGCCCACAACTACCCCAACACGCCGCGCACCGGCGACGTCATCCGCGGCCTGCCCGCCGATGCCGAAGACTGCATGGTGTTTCACGCCGCCACTCAGCTCGACGGCGACGAAACCAAGACCACCGGCGGCCGCGTGTTGTGCGTCACCGCGCTGGGCGATTCGGTCAAGATGGCGCGCGACCGTGTCTACGAAGCCATCGACCGCATCCACTTCGATGGCCGCCAGTACCGCTCCGACATCGGCTGGCGCGCGCTCAAGCCGTCGCAGCAAAAGCCCAAGTCCAACGCGTAACCGGAAACGCCCATGACCGCTCTGCCCGTCTCCGCTGTCCGGGACTACCTCACCGGCCTGCAAGCCTGCATCGTGGGCGCGCTGGAAGCGGCCGAAGGCGGCCCCTTCCGCGCCGACGAATGGGTGCGGCCAGAAGGCGGCGGCGGTCTGTCGCGCCTGCTCGAAGGCGGCCAGCTCTTCGAACGCGCCGGCGTGCTGTTCAGCCACGTCAAGGGGTCCAAGCTGCCCCCATCGGCCAGTGCGCATCGCCCGGAGCTCGCCGGCCGCTCCTGGGAAGCCATGGGCGTGTCCATGGTGCTGCATCCGCGCAATCCGTACGTGCCCACCACGCACATGAACGTGCGCATGTTCGTCGCGGCCGCGCGGCCCGGCCATGACGAAGCCGACGTCTTCTGGTTCGGCGGAGGCATCGACCTCACGCCCTACTATCCCTTCGAAGAAGACGCCCGCCACTTCCACACGGTGTGCCGGGACGCGCTGGCGCCCCACGGGCCCGATTACTACCCGCGCTACAAGCGCTGGTGCGACGAATACTTCTTCCTCAAGCACCGCAACGAAACCCGCGGCATCGGCGGCGTCTTCTTCGACGACCTGAACGCGCCCGGCTTCGACGCGTCCTTCGCACTGACCCGTTCGGTCGGCGATGCATTCCTGGATAGCTACCTACCCATCGTCGACAAGCGCCGCGGCATTGCCTACACCGAGCGCGAACGCGATTTCCAGGCCTACCGCCGCGGCCGTTACGTCGAATTCAACCTGGTCTTCGATCGCGGCACGCTGTTCGGCCTGCAATCCGGGGGCCGCACTGAATCGATCCTGCTGTCCATGCCGCCGCTCGCGCAATGGCGCTACGACTGGCAGCCCGAAGCCGGCACGCCCGAGGCCGAGCTGGCCGCCTACCTCAAGCCGCGGGACTGGGTTTGAAACGCATCGGCCTCTTCGGCGGCAGCTTCGACCCCGTCCACGTCGCTCACATCGCGCTGGCGCAGAATGCCCTGCAGTCGCTTGGGCTGGCCCAGGTGCAGCTCATCCCGGCCGCCAACCCCTGGCAGCGCGCTGCACTGAACGCCACCGCCGAACATCGCCTCGCCATGCTGGAACTGGCCATCGCCGGTCATCCGGGGCTGGCGGTCAACCCCATTGAAATCGAGCGGGGCGGCGCCACTTACACCATCGACACACTGCGCGCGCTGCCTCAGGACGTGCGCTATGTCTGGTTGCTGGGCGCCGACCAGCTCGCCAATTTCTGCACCTGGCGCAACTGGCGCGACATTTCCAGCCTGGTTGACCTGGCCGTGGCCACCCGTCCCGGCACGGCACTCAGCGCACCGCCTGAACTGACGCATTGGCTGCAGGAACAGGGTCACACTCTGCAGGAACTCCCTTTTCCACCCATGCCGGTGTCGGCTTCCGAAATCCGCCAGCGCCTCGCGCAGGGCGAATCCACCGACGGACTGCTCGACGCATCCGTCGCCGCATATATTGCGGCGCACAAACTCTACCGATAAACCTTCCCGCCTGGCGCCGCCGGTCCGCCGCCGCTGCCATCGAGCGGGTTATATTTGCACCTATGGATATACAGAAACTCCAACGCGCCGTCATCGACGCCCTCGAAGACGTCAAGGCGCAAGACATCAAGGTCTTCAGCACCACGCATCTGACCAGCCTGTTCGATCGCGTCGTGATTGCAAGCGCCACCTCCAACCGCCAGACCCGCGCGCTGGCGTCCAGCGTCGCTGACCGCGGCCGCGCCATGTCGCTCACCGGCATCACCATCGAAGGCGAGGACACCGGTGAATGGGTCGTCGTCGACCTCGGCGATGTTGTCGTGCACATCATGCAGCCGGCCATTCGCCAGTACTACAACCTCGAAGAAATCTGGGGCGGCAAGCCGGTGCGCGTGAAGCTCCTGCCCGAATCGACCCGCCCCGCTCCTGTCCCCAGCGACAGCGGCAGCGGTTACGACCTCGAAGACTGACCCCGTCGTGAAGCTGATCGTCGTCGCGGTGGGCACGCGGATGCCGGACTGGGTGCAAACCGCCTGGGACGACTACGCCAAGCGCCTGCCGGCCGACTGCGCGCTGGAACTGCGCGAGATCAAGCCCGAGCCCCGCACGACCGGCAAAACCCCGGCCCAGATGATGGCGGCTGAGGCCAAGCGCATCGAGGCGGCTCTGCCCCCCAATGCGCTGCGCCTTGCCCTGGACGAACGCGGCCGCGACCTCACCACGATGGCGCTGTCGCAAAAGCTTGAACAGTGGCGCGCGGGCGGACAGGATGTCGCGTTTCTCGTCGGCGGCCCCGACGGCCTGGATCCCGCCCTCAAGGCGTCCGCCAGCGGCCAGTTGCGCCTGTCGTCCCTCACGCTGCCCCACCCCATGGTGCGCGTGGTCCTGGCCGAACAGCTCTACCGCGCCTGGGCCATCATGACCAACCACCCCTACCACCGCGCGTGACCGCCGCCTGGCGGCGCCTGCCCTGCTCCGCATGACCGACACCGCCAATCCCTCCCGTTGTTCCCCGCGCCTGTATCTTGCCTCCGCCAGCCCGCGCCGCCGCGAGTTGCTGAACCAGATCGGCTTGGCGCACGAGGTCCTGCTCGTTCCGGCTCCGCCCGGCGAGGACGAACCGCAGCATCCGGGCGAAAGCGCCGCCGACTACGTGCAGCGCACCGCCCGAGACAAAGCCCTGCGCGGCCTCGACTGGCTGCGCGCGCACGCCATGCCCGCCCTGCCCCTGCTCGCGGCCGACACCACCGTCATCCTGGCGGGCGAGGTCCTGGGCAAGCCGGCGGACCGCGACGATGCCCTTCGCATCCTGCGGGCGCTGTCCGGCGCCACACACGAAGTCCATACCGCGGTCGCGGTGTGCAGCGGCGACCGCCTGCTGGAAGCCGTCTCCATCACCGAAGTCCGCATGCGTGCCTTGCAAGAAGACGAAATCGGCCGCTATTGCGACAGCGGCGAACCCTTCGGCAAGGCAGGCGCGTACGGAATCCAGGGCCTGGCGGGCACCTTCGTCTCGCACATCGCCGGCAGCTACACGGGCGTCATGGGCCTGCCGCTGTTTGAAACCGCCAACCTGCTCCGCGAGGCCGGCATCCAGGTGCCCTGACACCGAATTGGCCCGCAAAAAAAATCCCCCGCGCCGCAAGGCTTCGGGGGATTTTTTTAACCTGCGCGCGATACGGCGCAGGCCATGAATCATGCGCCGCCGGGCGTGCGCGGCGCAGGCGTTCAGCTCTGGCGGGCAGGCTCGCCGATGGCGACCTGCGGCTCCGGTTGCGGCTGCGCCGCCGCAGGCGCGCCCGCGTTGTCCAGGGTGGCAAGCAGTTGCTCCTGGTCCAGCTCGCCTTCCCAACGCGCGACGACCACGGTAGCGGTCGCATTGCCCACCAGGTTGGTCAGGGCGCGGCACTCGGACATGAAGCGGTCCACACCCAGGATCAGCGCCATGCCCGCGACCGGCACCGAAGGCACCACCGACAGCGTGGCGGCCAGCGTAATGAACCCCGCGCCGGTCACGCCGGCCGCGCCCTTCGAGCTCAGCATTGCCACCAGCAGCAGCAGGATCTGGTCGCCCAGCGACAGCGGAATGTCGCAGGCTTGCGCAATGAACAGCGCGGCCATCGTCATGTAGATATTGGTGCCGTCCAGGTTGAACGAATAACCGGTGGGCACCACCAGGCCGACCACCGACTTCGAGCAGCCCGCGAGTTCCATCTTCTGCATCAACGTGGGCAGGGCGGCTTCCGACGAACTCGTGCCCAGCACCAGCAGCAGTTCTTCGCGGATGTAGCGGACCAGCTTGAAGATCGAGAAGCCGTTGTAGCGGGCAACCAGGCCCAGCACGACGACGACAAACAGCACGGAGGTCGCGTAGAACGTGCCCACCAGCATCGCCAGGTTCACGACGGACTTGATGCCGTACTTGCCGATAGTGAATGCCATCGCGCCAAAGGCGCCGATGGGCGCGGCCTTCATCAGGATCGCCACCATCTTGAAAATCGGCTGCGCCAGCGCAGTCATGAAATTCAGAATCGGCTTGCCGCGCTCGCCCACCATGGCCAGCGAAATGCCGAACAGCACCGCCACGAACAGCACCTGCAAGATGTCGCCACCCACGAACGGGCTGAAGATGGTCGTGGGAATCACGTTCATCAGGAAGCCGGTGATCGTCGAGTCATGCGCTTTGGCGACATAGCCGGACACGGCCTTCTGATCCAGCGTGGTCGGGTCGATGTGCATGCCGGCGCCGGGCTGCACGATATGGCTGACCAGCATGCCGACGACCAACGCCAATGTCGAGAACACCAGGAAGTACAGCATGGCCTTGCCAGCCACGCGCCCGACCTTCTTCAGGTCACTCATGGCAGCAATGCCGGTTGCCACGGTCAGGAAGATGACCGGTGCAATGATCATCTTCACCAGCTTGATGAAGGCGTCGCCCAACGGTTGCATCTGCTGGCCGAGTTCCGGCTTGAATGCGCCGAGCAAAATGCCCACCACAATGGCGAAGATCACCTGCACATACAGGATTTGATAGAACTTGAGCTTGCGCGCGGGCGCGCTGTGATCCACTTCGATCATTGGGATTGTCCCCACCAAGGCCCCTTGCTCCGCGCAGCGTGGCGCGTGCGACGTCGGGGCGTTATCTGTTTTATGGCCATGCGTTCCTGCTGCCAGCCGATTTCACCGCAGGGATGAGCCGCGCGGCTTGCCGGTATATATGCAATACCCATGCCAGGTTGGCTGGCCACCGCACTTTCCCGATAAGCCCTTGAAAACTCTGCCTTTTCTGAAATTTCCCATGTCCGGTGGCCGCCCTAGAATGGCGAAACTCCGCACAGAAACCCGCTAAAATGTGCGGAAAACCGCACACCATGACCGGCTCCTCTTCTCCCCGCTTTGTCCCGCCTGCCTCCCCCCGCGCCTCGTCTTGGCCGTGGCGGGTGGTCCTGACGCTGCTTGCCGTCGGCATCGTCGCCATCACATTGCACACCGCCACCCAATGGGCACGCGACGGCGCGCTGCGCGAGGCCGCCCTCCAAGCCCGCAGCACCGGTCAGATCAACGCCGCGCTGCTACGCAACAACCTCGACAAATTCAGGGCGCTCCCCTTCGTGCTGACCCAAGACGTCGACCTGCGGGCTGCGCTTCAAGGGGCGAGTTCAAGGCAGATCGAGGCGCTGGACGAAAAGCTCGAGGCGCTCAGCCGCGGCGTCGGCGCTTCCGCCATCTACGTGCTCGACAAAAAGGGCCTGGCCATCGCCGCCAGCAACTGGCGCGAACCCGCCACCTTCGTGGGCGTCGACTACGAATTCCGTCCGTACTTTCAGGGGTCGGTCGTGCACGGATCGGCCGAACACTTCGCGCTGGGCACGGTCAGCCACGAAGCGGGCCTCTACCTGTCGCGGCGCGTGGACGACGCGCAGGGCGCGATGCTCGGCGTGGTGGTTCTGAAAGTCGACTTCCGGGACCTGGAAGCCGACTGGCGGCAGGCCAACGCCGTCATCTTCGTGACCGATGAACACGGCGTCGTGCTGCTCGGCAATCTTCCGGACTGGCGTTTCAAGGTGCTGGCGCCGCTTTCGCCCGCACTGGCCGAGACGCTGCGCACCAGTCTGCAATTTGGCGACGCCAAATTCCAGCCGCTTCCGGTCACACCGCCGCTGCAGGCCGCGAGCAACGGGCAACTCATACGCACCGACAACGCGTTGCCCCGCGCCGCCGCCGGCGCCCCATTGCTGCACACCACCCTGCCGGTCATCGAATCGCCCGGCTGGACGCTGCACCAGTTGTCGCCGGTCCAGGCGGTGATGAACCAGGCCAGCGCCAACGCCCAACTCGGCGCTTTGCTCACGCAGAGCGTGCTCGCCGCGCTGATCGGCGTGGTGCTGTACCGCCGTCATCGCAACCTGGAACGCGCGGAGCAACAAGCCGCCGTCCAGCAACAGCTCGCGGCGCTGGTGGACGAGCGCACGGCGCAGTTGCGCGACGTGAACGCCAAGCTTGTCGACGAAATGGACGAACGCCAAAGCGCCGAATCCCAGTTGCACACCATGAAGGACGAACTAGTCCAGGCCAGCAAGCTGGCATTGCTGGGCCAGGTCGCGGCGGGCGTCGCACACGAGATCAACCAACCCGTCGCCGCCATCCGCGCATACGCCGACAACGCTGTCGAATTCCTGCGGCGCCGCGATGACGGCGCCGTCCAGGAAAACCTGGGCACCATCGCGGCAATGACCGATCGCATCGGCCACATCACCGGTGAACTTCGCGCCTTTTCGCGCAAGGCAGGTGCAACAGTCGGCCCCACCGATCTGATGGAAGCCCTGGAAGGGGCGATCCTGCTCGTAGGCCCGCGCGCCCGCCGCGCG
>CBHWAL010000201.1:0-7895 GCA_966111495.1 uncultured Achromobacter sp.
CGAGACTATAGCACAGAATTTTGCGCTGTCACGCCGGTGTCGCAAATTTGTTGTGAGGGGCTGCGGTTTCCTGATGAGGCGGCCCCACCCTGCCAAGCGCGGGATGGCTTGTGCCCGATCTTCCCTATATATATAGATGGCGGCGGGCCCTGACTGCGGGACTAGTATGTACGTTTACTATTCGCCTGTACGCCGCACCTCATTGGAGACAGACACGTTATGCCCCCTGCGATCGCCATGAGCGAAGACATCCTGATCAACGTCACCCCGTTCGAGACCCGCGTTGCGCTGGTTGAACAGGGTTCCGTCCAGGAATTGCACGTCGAACGAAGCATTCAGCGGGGCCACGTTGGCAACATTTATCTGGGTCGGGTGGTTCGGGTGCTGCCCGGGATGCAGAGTGCCTTTATTGATATTGGGCTGGAACGCGCGGCATTCATCCATATTGCGGACCTTCGCGAAAATCGTAGTGAACGCAGCCAAGGGCTGACCCCGACACCGATCGAGAAGCTGATTTTTGAGGGACAGACCCTCATGGTGCAGGTGGTGAAGGATCCGCTGGGGACCAAGGGCGCGCGGCTGTCGACGCAGATCAGCATGGCCGGGCGGATGCTGGTCTATCTGCCGCATGACCCGCACATTGGTATTTCGCAGAAGATCGACGCCGAGTCGGAACGCATCCAGTTGCGGGAACGTCTGCAAGCCTTGATGCCGCCTGATGAAAAAGGCGGGTTCATCGTCCGCACGCAGGCAGAGGGCGCCAACGACACGGAGCTGTCTGCCGATGTGGAGTATCTGCGCAAGCTGTGGACGAGTGTGCAGGCGGCGGCGCGTACGCAGCCCGCCCCCGCGCTGCTGCACCAGGACCTGACGCTGGCGCAGCGGGTGCTGCGCGACATGGTGGGCCCGGAGACCGGAACGATCCTGGTCGATTCGCGCACGACGAGTGCCGCGATGCTGGAATGGGCGCGTGTTTACACGCCGTCGGTCGTAGACCGCATCCAGCATTACAGCGGCGAGCGGCCGTTGTTCGATACGGCGAATGTGGACGATGAGATTGCGCGGGCGCTGTCGCGCCGCGTCGACTTGAAGTCGGGCGGCTATCTGATCATCGACCAGACGGAGGCGTTGACAACGGTGGACGTCAACACCGGCGGCTTTGTGGGCGGCCGCAATTTCGACGACACGATCTTCAAGACCAACCTGGAGGCGGCGCAGGCGATTGCGCGCCAACTGCGTTTGCGAAACCTGGGTGGCATCGTGATCCTGGACTTCATTGACATGGAGGAACAGGAACATCGCGACACGGTGCTGGCGGAATTGAAGAAGGCGCTGTCACGCGACCGGACCCGCATGACCGTCAATGGCTTCACGCAATTGGGTCTGGTGGAAATGACGCGCAAGCGCACGCGCGATTCGCTGGCGCATCAGCTTTGCGAGCCCTGCCCCATGTGCCAATCGCGGGGAAATGTGCGGACGCCGCGCACGGTCTGCTATGAAATCCTGCGGGAAATCCTGCGCGAGGCCAGGCAGTTCAATCCGAAGGAGTTTCGCATTCTGGCTTCGCAGGAAGTGGTGGACCTTTTTCTGGAAGAGGAAAGCCAACACCTGGCGATGCTGGGCGACTTCGTGGGCAAGCGGGTGTCGCTGGAAGTGGAAGCGACGTACTCGCAGGAGAAGTACGACATCATCCTGGTTTGACGGCATCAGAAGAATGCGTAGTCATCGGACTGAACGAAGAGCCGCGCATATTTGCGCGGCTTTTTTCCTTTATGCATCACGAGATCCGCGGGTTCACGCGGCAGCAATGTCAGGCACCGGGCACCGCATCCTGGGCAACGATTCGGGCGATGAACCGCACTGCGAGCCATTCTTCGCCTCGCGTTGCATTGAATGTGTGGGCGATGACGACAACGCTTACCTCATTCGCCTACGCGCTTCAACTCGATATGTGTGGATTTTGTGACTTAACGATTCGTTTGCAATGAATTCTGAAACCGATGGCGGCGACTAAGGGTTATCGCTAAGCTGCGGGCGCTTTGCCGGGTCGGTAACCGCCTCGGCGCTTTTCCCCTAGTCATTCGGAGGTCATTGCAATGAAGTCCCTATTCCGTCCGTTCCTGGTGCTGATCGCGGCCCTGCCGCTGGTGCTGGCCGCCTGCGGCGACAAGGAGCCCGAACAGCGCGCCGCGTTCACGCAGTTCCTGCAGACGCGCATCGTGGACAAGCCGGGTGTGCGCGTGCCGAAACTGACGGATGAAGAAAAGAAGTCGTTTGGCGATTACGCGGCCCAATACGCGGTGATCACCGACTTCAATGCCGGCATGGATGCGTCGGTCAAGCCGCTGTCCGGGATCCTGCAGAAGGGTCAGGTGCGCTCGGTGAACGATATCGTGTCGCGCCGCGAGGACCTGAAGACCGTGCGTGCCGGTTTGAACGACATGAATGCGGCGCTGAAGGAACAACGCGCCAAAGCCGACGCGGCTCGCGCCCAGCTCAAGCAGCCTGAAGACCTGAAGGTCGTGTACGACAAGGCTTACGAGAAGACCATCACCCTGCCGGCCGACACGTTCGCCGATGTGCTGCCGCAGATCAACGCCACCTACGACGTCGCCCTGAAGGTCGCCGACTACGTGGAAGCGAACAAGTCGAAGATCGAGATCTCCGGCAACAGCGTGACGGTGACGGACAATGCCGTGCAGGCCGAGCTGAACAAGCTGCTGCAAGAGATGAATGCGCAGGCCAAGAATGTGCAGCAGGCACAGACGCGTCTGCAAGCCGTGGTGATGGGCCGCTAAGCGCCGCTTCGGCACGCAGTCGTCCACATCGCCCCGCCGCCTCTTGAAGGTGCGGCGGGGCTTTTTCATGCGTGAAGGGTTTTCAGGTCAGGCGCCGCCGCTACACGATTTCGGCCCGACGCCTTTGCCTCATACACCGCGGCGTCGGCGACCTCGACAAGCGAAGCAGCGGCGTCGTCGCTCTGTGGAACGGCAGTGGCCACGCCGATGCTGACGGTGACGATGCCTCCTTCGTTGTCCTCGTGCGCAACGGCCAGCTCCACGACGGCGCGCCGGATGCTTTCGGCAATGTCCAGTGCTTGTTCGAGGCCGGTTTCGGGCATCAGCACCACGAACTCTTCGCCCCCGTAACGGGCCGCCAGATCTCGCGGGCGGCGCGCCTTGTTCTGGAATGCGAGGGCCAACGTTCTGAGCAGCACGTCGCCTTCCTGGTGGCCATATCGATCGTTGTAGCGCTTGAAGTGGTCCGCATCCAGGAACAGCAGCGACAGCGGCGTGCGGTCGCGCCGCGCGGCCGCCCATTCCACGTCGAGCGTTTCGTCGAATGTGCGCCGGTTGGCGATGCCGGTCAGCCCGTCCGTCTGGGCCTGACGCGCCAATTGCGTTTCGAACGCGTGCCGCCAGCGCATCTCGCGCCTGAAGAGAACGATCTGCGCCATCACCGAGGCAAAGAGCGCCAACGTGACGGGCACGATCAGCGCGGCGCGCCGCACCCACGGTTCGAGCAGGTCGTCGACGGCCAGCGCGACATCGATCACCAAGGGCGTGCGCTCGATGGCGTCGAACGCGTAGAGCCGATTGACGCCGTCGTGCGACAGCTCGCCGACGAATGCGCCCTCGCGTCCGATCAGGTATTGCTGAAAGTCGAGCGGCACGTCGATGCCGCTACCGGCGTCGGCGCTTGAATAGGGATTGCGCAAGAGAACGGCGCCGTCGTTTCGAAAAACCGTGATGGCGTCGTGCGGACCGATGGACACCTCGGCAAAGCGGTCGCGGAAGTACGCGGTGCGCAAGGAGCCGGCCACCACGCCGCCAAAACTGCCGTCGGCGTTGGTGATGCGCCGGCTGATCGCGATGCTTTCATCGCCCCCGCGCAGGCGGCTGTTGTAGGGCCGGCTGACGAAGAGCCCTACGCGGTCGGCGTCCCGGTGCGCCTGAAAGTAATCGCGATCGGCGAAATTGAGCTTCGGTGGCGTCAAGGCGAGCGAGTCGTAGCGGATGTTGCCTTGCGCGTCGAGCACGACGATGGCGCCGAGATACGCTGCCGTGGCCGAGCGGTCGAAGAGGAACCGGTGCAGGGATTGCGGGCCGAGGTCGGCAATGCCGGGCTCTTGCAGGCGCTCGACCACGCCTTGCAGCGACAAGTCGTAGACGTGCAGCGTGCGGCCGATGTCCGCGGCGAGCACGCTGGCCAGATTGCGGGCCGATACGTAGGCGGCCTCCCACGTGACGCGGCGATCCATCCATAACAGGGAAATGGCCGCCGCACAGATACCGATGGCGACGATGCCGGCCAACGCGTACAGGGTACGGTGCACGATCCCGCGGGATTTCAATACGGCGCTCCTTCGCGATGGCGGTCGGGATGGCGGGGGTCATCTGCAAGTTCTGCATGATGATGCCGGTGTCCGATGCCGGGCGCAAGGCATCGCCTCCCGGGGCACGGAGCCGTGGGCGGCGATCAGCGCGGGTGGCGGGTATTGATGGCGGGATGGGGCCGCGGACGACGCGGCGCAATCCTGGCGACGGGCGCCGCGCGCCCGGGCCAGGGTTTAAGGAGAAGGCGGCGGCGCTGCGGCAGGGGAAGGCCTTGGCGCCGCGCGCCTTGTCGGTCTCGCGGTGGGCGTTGATGGCCCATGCGGGCCCCACCGCGCCGGCGTGCAGCATCAACTGGCGGGTGAGAACGCCCGAGAATCCGCAGCGAAGCGTCATGGCCTGACGCCGGGCAAGCTCGATTCCGATGGCGTGCGACGAGGTCGAATTACGGTCCGTTTGCAGCATGGCAGCCCCCTGGCAAATGCGCTTCCTGAGTGAAGCGTCATTGCGGATCAATCTACCCCAGCTGTTTGATTTTGCGCGTGAAATGATACGTAAAGTAATGCAAAGAATCCGAAATGCGCGCCGAAAAACGGTCATCAGGCGGATGGACTCGTGGCGGCGTCGCTGGTTTCGCGGTCTGGCCGGTCGTTTATGCCATCCGGTTGGCCAGTCATATTTCCGTAGAGCAATGAGCGGCCGGCGAACAGCCCGCCCGCTACCTCGAGGTCGAAACGCTCGTTATCGCGTTGCCGGACGTCCTGGATGACCTCCTCGGCCTCCTCCGGCGGTACGCCGATGGCACGCAGCGCCACTTCGCCGAACACCAGCGCCGACTCCAGTGTTTCGCGGACCTGGAAATCCACGCCCTCTCGGGCAAGGGCCAGCGAATGGATACGGTCGTACGCCCGCACCACCAACTTCACCAGCGGAAATTCCGACTTGATGAGCTGCACCATATGGGTGGCGGCGCGGGGGTCGTTGATGCAGACGAGGATGGCGCAGGCGTTCTCGGCGCCGGCCGAACGCAGCATGTCCGCGCGCGTACCGTCCCCGTAATACACCTTCACGCCCCATTTCGCCGCGGCGCGAATCGCGTCCGTATCCGTGTCCAGGATGGATACCTTGACCCCGCGGGCCAGCATCGCCTGCGTCACGATCTGGCCGAAACGGCCAAAACCGACGATCAGCGCGCAGCCGTCCAGGTCGCGGGCCACGTCCACGCCGTCCATGGAGGGCACGGGCTTGGGCAACAGCCAGCGCAACGCCAGGACGCACAGCGGCGTGAGCGCCATGGAAATGATGACGACCGCGGTCAGCACCGCGCCGGTGTGCGCATCGAAGATGCCTTTTTCAGCGGCCGCGCTGTAGAGCACGAAGGCAAATTCGCCGCCCTGCGCCAGCAACGCGCAGCGGGTGATGGCCTCGGTGTGCGTCGCCCGGAGCAGGCGCGCCACGACATACACGCCCACGGATTTGACGGCCATGAAGACGACGACGCCCGCCAGGATGAGCGGCCATTCGCGCGCCACGGCCAACAGGTCAAGCGACATGCCCACGCCCAGAAAGAAGAGGCCGAGGAGGATGCCGCGAAAGGGTTCGATCTCTGCCTCGAGCTGATGCCGGAATGTGGACTCGGACAGCAGGACGCCGGCCAGGAATGCGCCCATGGCCATGGAGAGGCCGCCCAGTTCCATCAGCAGCGCCGCGCCCAGCACGACGAGCAAGGCGGCCGCGGTCATGACTTCGCGGGCGTGCGCCGCGGCCAGCAGACGGAATAGCGGATTGAGCAGCCACCGGCCGGCGGCCAGCAGCGCTAGAATGCAGCCGAGCGCGATGGCTGCCTGCAGCCAGGGATCGCCATCGCTGCCGGTGCCCGCCGGGGCCAGCAAGGCGGCCAGCGCCAGCAGCGGAACGATCGCCAGATCTTCAAGCAGCAAGATGGAGACGATACGCTGGCCCTGCGCGCTGGTGGTCTCGTCGCGCTCGGCCAGGATCTGCATCACGATGGCCGTGGACGAGAGCACGAAGCCCATTGCCGCCATGAAGGCCGCGGCCCCCGACAGGCCGGCCAACAACCCCACGCCCGTGAGCAGCGCGCCACAGACGAGCACCTGCGCGACGCCCAGCCCGAAGATCTCGCCGCGCAGTTTCCAGAGACGCGAGGGCTGCATCTCCAGGCCGATGATGAAAAGGAACATCACCACGCCGAGTTCGGCGACGTGCAGGATGGATTTGGGATCGGAGAAAAAACCGATGCCGAAGGGACCGATTGCCAGGCCGGCAGCCAGGTAGCCCAGGACCGAGCCCAGCCCGAGACGCTTGAACAGGGGGACGGCAATCACCGCTGCGCCGAGCAAGACGACGACGTTGAGGACTTGATTGCCTTCGGAAGGCAGGGCCATGGAGCGCTCCTGGTTTGCATGGCGGGCCGAAGCGCCTGGGACGCCGCCCTGCCCGCTACGCGCGGGCTGGGGCCATTTTCCGGCAAACCACGGGATTGGCAAACAGGAACTTCGGCAATGAAAAGCCGCCCCGAAGGGCGGCGTCTGGAGAAAGGCGCGCGAGGCGGCTTAGTCTTCCCGGAACTGCATTTTGTAGAGTGAGGCGTACAGGCCGTCGGCGGCCAGGAGTTCCGCGTGCGGCCCCTGTTCGACGATCCGGCCAGCGTCCAGGACGATAATGCGGTCGGCGTTCTGCACGGTGGACAGGCGGTGGGCAATGACCAGCGTGGTGCGGCCCTTCATCAGGCGTTCCAGCGAGGCCTGCACCTGGCGTTCGGATTCGTTGTCGAGCGCGGAGGTGGCTTCGTCCAGGATCAGGATGGGCGCGTTCTTGATGAGCGCGCGCGCGATGGCGAGGCGCTGGCGCTGGCCGCCGGACAGGCGGGCGGCGTTTTCGCCCACCGGGGTGTTGATGCCTTGCGGCAGGCCTTCAACGAATTCGAGCAGGTTGGCCGCGGCGAGCGCGTCGCGCACCTTTTGCTCGCTGGAGTTGCCCAGGGCGCCATAGCCGACGTTGGCGGCGATGGTGTCGTCGAACAGCACCACGTCCTGGCTGACCAGCGACAGGTGCGAGCGCAGGCTGCGAAGCGTCAGGTCGTCGATGGGCACGTCGTCCACGAAGATCTGGCCGCTGTCGGTCAGCACGAATCGGGGCAGCATGTTGACCAGCGTGGTCTTGCCGCTGCCCGAGCGGCCCACGAGGGCGACGGTCTGGCCGGGTTCGACCACAAAGGAAATGTCGTTGACCGTGTCGCGGTCGGCGTCGGGAAAGCGGTGCGACACGTTGCGGAATTCGACCTTGCCGCGCACGGGCTCGGGCAGTTCCTTGGTGCCGGTGTCGTTTTCCGGCACCTGATCGATCAGCGTGAACACGCTTTCGGCCGAAACCAGCATTTTCTGCATGCGGGCGGCCACGTTGGTGAGGCGCTTGATGGGGTCGAAGATCTGGGCCAGCGCGGCCATGAACGAGGCGAAGCTGCCCACCGTGAGCGAGCCGCTGTTGGCCTGGCTGAGCGCCACGGCGATGACCGCGCCCACGGAGATCGAGATGCAGACC
>CBHWAL010000202.1:0-7893 GCA_966111495.1 uncultured Achromobacter sp.
TCGGCGTACCCCGCGGTCAAGGGTTTTCTCGCCCGTGTCGAGGCCTTGCCGGGATTCGTGCCCTTCGTCCAGACGCCGGCCGGGCTGACAGCCAACGCGTGACGGCGCCCTGCGCGCCGACGGTTTGCACCGCGGTCCATCCCCCCAGCGAGAAACGAAAATGGCCGAGACATCCACCAAGTTGCCCACCTGGCATGAGGGCGAAAAATTCATCCAGGAGAAGGTCGGCGTCGCCGAACGAATGGAAGTGGTCGGCCAGCGTGTCGTGCGGGACTACATGCCCGACCAACACCGAGACTTCTACGCGCAACTGCCGTTCATCGTGCTGGGAAGCGTGGATGCCGAGGGAGATGCCTGGGCGACGTTTCTTGAAGGCAGACCGGGATTCATGTCGTCGCCGACACCCGCGACGCTCGACATCGCCGCCCGCCCCGATGCCACGGATCCGGCAGGCCGCGGCATGATTGAAGGCGCCCCGGTCGGCCTGTTGGGCATCGAGATGCACACGCGCCGCCGCAACCGCATGAACGGTGTGCTCGCAAGTGGCGGGGATAGCGGCTTCCGGGTCAACGTCGATCAGAGTTTCGGAAACTGCCCGCGGTACATTCAGCTTCGCGATTTCACCTTCGTCCGCGATCCCGGCGTGCCAGCGCCGGTGCAGGCCGAGGAACTGGCGGCCATCGACCCGCAGACGCGGGCGTTGATCGAAAAGTCCGACGCCTTCTTTGTCGCGTCCTACGCCGAGCGCGAAGACCGCCGCCAAGTCGATGTGTCCCATCGGGGCGGCAAGGCCGGGTTTGTCCGGGTGCATCAAGACGGCACACTGACGATTCCGGACTTCAACGGCAACCTCTTTTTCTCCACGCTCGGCAACATCCTGCTCAACGGCAAGGCGGGACTTCTGTTCGTCGACTTTGAGACGGGCGACATGCTGCAGATGACGGGCGAGGCCGAGGTCATCCTGGACTCCCCCGACATCGCGGCGTTTCAGGGTGCGGAACGTCTCTGGACATTTCGCGCGCACAAGATCGTGCGCAGACGGGGCGGCCTGGCCCTGCGCTGGACGTTTCAGGAGGGAGGCTGGTCGGAGAGCTCGTTGATGACGGGCGATTGGCCGCAAGCCGATGCCCGGTTGCGCGCGGCGGAATTTGCAACCCGTTGGCGGTCCTTGAAAGTGCGCAGCGTCGTGCAGGAAAGCGAGTCGATCCGATCGTTTCATCTGGCGCCGGACGACGGCGTGGGGCTGCAGCCGCATCTGGCGGGCCAGCATCTGCCCATTCGAGTCAACGTCCCGGGATTGGACAAGCCGGTCATTCGCACCTACACGCTGTCGGTCGCCCCGTCGGACGGCCATTACCGCATCAGCGTCAAGCGGGATGGCCAGGTCTCCCAATACCTGCATGACCACGTGCACGAGGGAGACACCATCGACGTGCGAGCGCCGGCGGGCAGTTTCACGCTGGACGCGCAGACGAATCGCTCTGCGGTGCTGATGGCAGGGGGGGTCGGCATCACGCCCATGCTGGCGATGCTGCGCCATATTGTCTACGAAGGGCTGCGTCGGCAACGCATCCGGCCCACCACGCTGTTTTATGCTGCGCGCGCCAAGCGCGAACGCGCGTTCGATGACGAGATTGCCCAGCTGGTTGCCGCCGCAAAAGGCGCAGTCAAGGTCGTTCGTGTGCTCAGCGATATCGCGGACGCCCAGGACGGCATTGATTACGAGGCATCCGGCCGTATCGACATGCCACTGCTTAGCCGCTTTCTGGCCTTTGGCGACTACGAGTTCTATCTTTGCGGCCCCCCGTCGTTCACGCAGGCCATCTATGACGGACTGCGCGGCTATGGCATCGCCGATGAAAGAATCCTCGCGGAGGCGTTCGGACCGGCCTCGTTAAAGCGCACAGGTGCGCCCCATGCAGATACGCCGGTCCGCTTGCCGCCGGCCACGGCCTCCGTGCCCATCGCGTTCATGAATTCGCTGAAGGAGGCACGCTGGACCCCGGCGTCCGGCACGCTTCTTGATCTTGCGGAGACGCGCGGACTGAATCCGGAATTCAGTTGCCGGGAAGGGAATTGCGGGACGTGCCGCACCAAACTGATCAAGGGCGCGGTGACCTACGTTAAGGAACCGACCGCCGACGTCGGTGAGGATGAGGTTCTCATTTGCTGCGCGGTGCCCGCCATGCCGCAGGGCGAGGTAGAGAATCGAATCCAGTTGGCGCTCTGACCCATGTGCTGTATCCGTGGGGCCGCCAGCCCGCGCGGGCGGCGGCCTGGTGCATAAAAAAACCGGCCGCCAGGGCCGGTTTCTGTTTGCGCGTCGCGCTGATCAGGCCGCCGAGGGCGGGTTCAGCGTCGAGAGCATCTGCGTGAAGATCTTGGGGCTGGCGGCCAGGACGTTGCCGCTGTCCATCCAGCCTTGCTCGCCGTCGAAGTCAGCGACCAGACCACCCGCTTCCAGCACCATCAGGCTGCCGGCAGCCACATCCCAGGGCTTCAGGCCCACGCCGCAGAAACCATCCAGACGGCCGGAGGCCACGTAGGCGAGGTCCAGCACGGTCGAGCCCAGGCGGCGCACGCCAGTGGCGCCTTCGGCCATCTGGCGGAAACGCTGCGAGCCCTGTTCGGGATCGCCGGCATTGGGCCAGTGCGCGCCCAGCAGCGCGTCGTGGTAGCGGGTGCGGCCCGAGACGCGCACGCGGCGGTCGTTCAGGAACGTGCCACTGCCACGGCTGGCGGTGAAGAGTTCGTTGCGCGAGGGGTCATAGATGACCGCCTGCGTAACCTGGCCGCGCTGCGTCAGCGCGATCGACACGGCGTAGTTGGGCAGGCCGTGGATGAAGTTCGTGGTGCCGTCCAGCGGATCGATGATCCACTGGAATTCCGCCTGGTCGGGACCCTGCAGACCGAACTCCTCGCCCAGCACGGCGTGGTCAGGGTAAGCAGCGCGCAGCGTTTCGACGATGGACTCTTCGGCGGCACGATCGACTTCCGTGACATAATCGCGCGGCCCCTTGCGAGCCACGCTGAGTCGTTCCAAATCCATGCTGGCACGGTTGATAATGGTGCCGGCACGCCGGGCCTCCTTGATGGCGATGTTGAGCATCGGGTGCATAAAATTCCGTACGTATGCGATGAGTTGGCTTGATGATAGGCCGCTTGCCGGCCCCCGGCACGCCGTCGCCCCCACGGGGAAATCGACTCAAAAAACCAGGAAGGCACGAAGCCAAACGTGCCATTTTAAATGACTCAAGCATTTTCACGTGTTCGCTTCGTAATGGTGAACCCCAGCCACCCCGGAAACGTCGGTTCCGCGGCCCGTGCAATCAAGACGATGGGCTTCTCGGAGCTGGTCCTGGTGGACCCCAAATTCCCGGATGTAACAAGCCAGCCGGAGGCCGTGGCGCTGGCCAGCGGCGCGCTGGATGTGCTTGAGAACGCCCGCATCTATCCGTCGCTCGAGGAAGCCCTGGCGCCCGTCACGCTGGCTTTTGCGCTGACGGCGCGGGTCCGTGACCTGGGCCCCCCGCCCTGCGACATCCGGCAGGCGGCCGATCTGGCCTGCGCACACCTGGCGGACACGGCCGAAGGCGTAGCCGCCATCGTGCTGGGCACCGAGCGCGCGGGCTTGACGAACGCGCAGATCGCGCTGTGCCACCGCATCTGCCACATCCCGGCCAATCCCGAGTACAGCTCGCTGAACGTCGCCCAGGCGCTGCAATTGGCCGCCTGGGAGCTGCGTTATGCGCTGCTGGTGGATCAAGGCGCCGAGCTCTTGCCGCGTTCCACTGCCCAGGAACCTTCGCGTGGCGCGGAGCCCGCGTCCAGCGAGGCTGTCCAGGCGTTTCTGGCGCACTGGGAGGAAGCCCTGGTCGGCGTGCAGTTCCTGGATCCCGCCCACCCCAAGAAGCTGATGCCGCGCATGCGCCATCTGTACTCCCGCCTGTCGCTCACCCGAGACGAAGTGGACATGATGCGCGGCGTCTGCACGGCGATGCTGAACGCGGCCAAGAAGAAGTAGCGGACGCGATCAAACACACAAATAAAAAGGGACGGTCCATGACCGTCCCTTTTTACTAAGCACTCCGCCGGCGTGTAACCAGCAGAGCCGCCGATCAGTCCACCGTCGCGCCCGAGGCCTTGATCACAGGGGCCCAGCCTTCGACTTCCGACTTGATGAACTGGCCGAATTCAGCCGGTGTGGTCTTCACGCCCACGGCGCCCAGCTTTTCAAAGCTGGTCTGCACCGAGGGCTTGTCCAGCGCCTGCTGCATGGCGGCGTTGAGCTTGTTGATGACTTCCGGCGGCGTGCCGGCCGGGGCCAGCAGACCAAACCAAGACGACACGTCGAAGTCCGTGAAGCCCGATTCCTTCATGGTCGGCAGGTCCGGCGCGCTCTTGGAGCGGTCGGCGGTGGTCACGGCCAGCGCCTTCAGCTTGCCCGATTGGGCGTGCGGCCAGGCCGACGGCATGTTGTCGAACATGAACTGCACCTGGCCGCCGATCAGGTCGGTCATGGCCGGGGCGCTGCCCTTGTACGGCACGTGCAGGACATCGATGCCCGCCTTCATCTTGAAGAGCTCACCCGCCATGTGGATGGAGGTGCCGCTGCCGGACGAGGCGAAAGCCAGCTTGCCCGGGTTCTTCTTGGCGTAGTCGACCAGTTCTTGCACGGACTTCACCGGCACCTGGGGATTGACCACCAGGATGTTCGGGACCTTGGCGCCCAGGGCGACCGGGGCGAAATCCTTGGTCAGGTCGAACGAAACGTTCTTGTACAGGGTCTGGTTGATCGCGCTGGTCACTGCCACGAACAGCAGCGTGTAGCCGTCCGGCGTGGCGCGCTGGACCTGGTCGGTAGCGATGTTGCTGCCGGCGCCCGGCTTGTTTTCGACCACGAACGATTGACCGAGGGACTCGGTCAGTTCCTTGGCCATGATGCGGGCGATCACGTCTGTGGTGCCGCCGGCCGAGAAACCGACCACGATGCGGACAGGCTTGTCGGGATAGGCAGCGTGGGCGGAACCCATTGCAAATGCGCTTGCGGCGGTGGCCAGAAGGGTGGCGGCAAAGCGCCGCATGCCAGGCTTGTGACCTGTAGTCATAATGTCTCCGTGCAGGTACTGTCCATTAGATGGACGATTCGAATTATTGGATGGACGCATTCTGCGCTATACAGGCGGTGGGCATCAAGGTAGAGTCCACCCTACGGACGATGGTTTTCCCTCGTCCGTTCGTTGATAACCCTTAGTTTTCAGAGATCTGCATGCAAGACAGCGATGCCGCGGCCGCGGGCCCACGCACTCTGCGACGCGGCCTAGCCGTGCTGGCCGCCCTGCGCGACCAGGGGCCGGACGGCCTGAGCGTGACCGATATTGCCCGGTTGACCGGCATACAACGGCCCACCATCTACCGGTTGCTGGCCGCCCTGCTCGACGCGGGCCTAGTGCTGCCCGTGGCGGGCACCAAGAAATACCGCGCCCAGCTTGCCGTCGATCCGGATACACGGTCGCGCGATCCCCGTGTGCGCCAGCTCTTGCCCGTGCTGCGCCGCCTGGCGGACCGCACCGGCGACGCCGTGTTCCTGGTGGTGCGCGAAGAAGACGACTCAATCAGCCTGCATCGCGAAATCGGCAGCTATCCCGTTCAGATCCTTGCCACGTATGCCGGCAAGCGCCAGCCGCTGGGTGTGGGCTCGGGCGGCATGGCACTGCTGGCCGCCCTGCCCGACGACATCGCGCGCGGCATCGTCGAACGCAATTCCGGCAGGCTGGACGAGTACGGCGGCATGACGCCCCAGGAAATGTTCCGCCTCATCGAAAACACGCGCGCGCGCGGCTATTCGGTGGTCGGCAACCATGCGGTGCGCGGCGCGCTGGGCGTGGGTTGCGCGTTGCTGGACGCGCAGGGCGCGCCCCTGCTGGCCGTCAGCGTCACGGCGATCATCGACCGCATGCCCGCGCAGCGCCAGCGCGAGATCGCGGGCTGGATCAAGACGGAACTGGCCCGGCTTGCGATGCCGGCCTGATTGGCGGGTCGCCAAGGTCGAGCACGCTTTCTCGCCGTCACGCCATCTTGCCGTCGAATAAAAATGGGCGCCTCCAAAGAGGCGCCCATTTTCATGGCTGACACAACCAACCTCGCAATCAGGACGCGGCCGCGCCCGTCTTGGGGTTCTGGATCTCGCGCAGCGGGATCGGGGCCTGGAAGCCGGCCTCTTCGAGCGAGCGGCGGATTTCCTGGTACAGGCTCCAGCGCAGATCCCAATACTTGCCCGACTCGGCCCACACGCGCACGTTCACCGTGACGCCGTTTTCCTTGTAGTCGAACACCTTCACCTGCGGCGCCGGGTCCTTCAACGCATCGGGACGCGCGTCCACGATCTGTTGCAGTTTGGCGACCACCGCATCCAGGTCGTCGCCATAACGAACCGGCACGGGGATGTCCAGGCGGCGCGTCTTGTTGCGGCTGTAGTTGGTGATCGTGGCGTTCCAGACCGTGCTGTTGGGCAGCGTCATGTGGATGCCGTCACCCTGCACGAGGCGCGTCAGAAACAGGCCCACTTCCTCGACCGTGCCATCCGCGCCCGAGCTGAGCGCGATGTATTCGCCCGCGCGGATCGGACGCAGAATCAGCAGCATGATGCCGGCCGCGATGTTCTGCAGCGTGCCTTGCAAGGCCAGACCGACGGCAAGACCCGCAGCGCCCAGCACCGCGATCAGACTGGCCGTCTGCACGCCAAAGCGCGCCAACACCGCGATCACCGTGAAGATGCGCACCGCCCACATCACGGTCGTGGAGAACATCGGCACGATCGTGGGATCGATCTTCGGCGACCGCGTGGCGGCCCGGCGGACCCAGTTGCCCAGCAACGACGACACCCACCAGCCAATGCCGAGAATGAGTAAGGCGACGAGCAGATTGATGCCCATATCCATCAGCCTCGGGGCCCAGATATAGAACTCTTTTACGGCCTCATCCATGTAACCTCCTGCGAAAAAAATCGACGGCAGAATGTATCAGAAGCGGCTTGCACAAAGCGGCACGACGCCCGACGGGAGTGTCAGGCTTTGTAAAGAGACGCAGTGCGAGCCAGTGCGGGGGACTACGTAGGACTGATTGCGTAGGTGTCTGACACCCTAGGCACACCGCTGCAAGCCCGGGGCCGTCTCCCCAGGGTGTCAGACACCAGCACCAGCACGCAGCATAGGTCTTGCCGCGCCGACAGGCAAAGCCGCGTTACGCAGGCACGATGCGGAAGTGGTTGTCCCAGGACACATCACGCGACGGCGGCAGGACCGGCTTTTCATTGCCCTGCGCGTCGGTGCGGATCATGGCGCCCAGACCGCTGCTGACCAGAAAGCCCGCTTGCGCGGCAGCCGCGACGCCGCAGCCGTCGGCAAGCGCCGTGACGCCCAGGCATTTGCCGCTGGCCGCGTCCCAGTAGATCACCTGTCCGCCGACCGGGCTGGACGTGGCCACGATGCCGCCGGCCGCGTCGACCGCGACGGAGCCCACGTAGTTGCGCATGTTGCGCAGCGTCTCGGCCGGGCCTTCGAACAGTTCCAGCGCCGCGCCGCGGCGATGGCGGCCGACCAGCGCGGGCCGGTCGGCGGCCGGGCCCATGTATTGGCAACCGAACCACACCGCGCCATCGGCCGCCAAGGCGAGGTGCCGGATCGACAGCCGGTGCAGCGCCGGCGCAAGCTCCACCTTTTCCAGCAGTTGCCCCGTAGCCGCGTCGATATACGCGAGCGACGGCCGCATGGTATCCAGGTTCAGTTCCAGCTTGCCGTAGTCAGGGTGCGTCAGGATGCCGCCGTTGGCCACGCACAGCGTTTTGCCGTCGGTCATCAGCACGACCTCGTGCGGCCCGATGCCGCCGGAGTC
>CBHWAL010000203.1:0-7849 GCA_966111495.1 uncultured Achromobacter sp.
CCTGTTCGTGCAGATGCAGGACCAGATGCAGGATCAGACGCGCGCCATGTTCTCGACCTTCCCGTTCACGCCGGGCAGCACGCCGGGCGCCGGCCGCAAGTAACGACTGGCATGCGCCGACCTCAACGGGGGGCGGCGTCAATGCAAAAAAGCCGTCTTGGCGAATGCCAAGGCGGCTTTTTGACGATTGAGCCAACGCAATCATCCGGCACTTTTAGGGCGGTCAGGTTCAGGGCTGTGTCAGCAAAATCCATTAAATTAATGAAAACGGTTCTTGTTTGTGTTTTTAAGAGCCGCTATTTTCATTTGTGTCTCAAGGATTATGCACATGATCAAGAAAGCCTTGGCGCTGGCCATTGTCGCGTTGAGCGTGTCCGCCGCCCATGCGGCCGAATACCCCATCGGCAAGCCTGTCGAGAAGGGTGGCATGGAAATTGGCGCCGTGTACCTGCAGCCGATCGAAATGGACCCGCCCGGCATGATGCGTCCGGCCAAGGATTCCGACGTGCACCTTGAGGCAGACATCCACGCCACCGCCGGCAACAAGACCGGTTTCCCGGAAGGCGAGTGGGTGCCGTATCTGGTCGTGAATTACGAGATCCAGAAGGTCGGCAGCCAGAACGTGCAGAAGGGCACGTTCATGCCGATGGTCGCCAACGACGGCCCGCACTACGGCGAAAACGTGAAGCTCGAAGGTCCGGGCAAGTACAAGCTCAAGTACACGATCCTGCCGCCGACCGCGAACAAGATGAGCCACTTCGGCCGCCACGTCGACAAGGAAACGGGCGTGGGCGAATGGTTCGAACCGTTCGACCTGGAATATGAATTCGTCTACGCCGGCACCGGCAAGAAGGGCGGGTACTGATCGTGCGCCGCCTGCTTCGCGTTCTTGCCGCAATGCTGATCGGCCTGGCCGGCGCGGCGGGCATGGCGCCCGCGCAGGCGGACGAACTGCCCACGTTCACCTTGACGTTCAAGCCGGACGGCACGTTTGAACCGGCCACGCTGGAGGTTCCCGCGGGCCGTTTCAAGATTGAACTCATCAACGAGAGCAACGAGCCGGTGGAATTCGAAAGCATTCCGCTGCGCAAGGAAAAAGTTCTGGGACCGGGGGTGAAATCCTTCGTGGTCATCACCATTTCGCGTCCCGGCGAGTATCCCTTTTTTGACGACTTTCACCAGAGCGTGAAAGGCACCTTGGTCGTCAAGCCCAAGGAATAACGCGGCACCAAAGCATGGAACAGGTACTTTTCATCGTCTGGCGCGAAAGCGTTGAAGCCCTGCTCGTGGTGGGCATCCTGTACACGTGGCTGCGCGCCACGCCGGAAGGCAAGCGTGGGCTGCCGTACCTGTGGGGCGGCGTGGCGGCGGGCCTCGCCTTGGCCGTGGCGCTGGCGCTGGTGCTGCTGGGCGTGTCGTCCTGGCTCAGCGATGAAGGGCAGGAATGGTTCCAGGCCATCATGTCGCTGGCTGCCTGCGCGCTGGTGGTGCAGATGGTCGTGTGGATGAAGAAGCACGGCCGCACGCTCAAGGGCGAACTCGAAAGCGGCGCGCGCGCCTCCGTGGCAAGCGACAACTGGTGGGGCCTGCTTGTGCTGGTTGCCATCGCCGTCGCCCGTGAAGGCAGCGAGACCGTCGTGTTCCTGTACGGCACGGTGTCGGCGGGCGAGGGCGGCAGCGACATGCTGATGCTGGCCGTGGCTGGCTTGGCCGGTTTCGCGGTGGCGCTGCTGACGTTCTGGCTGCTGCAACTGGGCGGCAAGCTCATCACGTGGCGCCGCTTCTTCTTCGTGACCGAAATCCTGCTGCTGCTCCTGGCCGGCTCGTTGCTGGTGGGCGGCCTGGATCACCTGATTTCCCTGGATGTCCTGCCGACCATCGTGGACCCGGTCTGGGACAGCTCCTGGCTGCTGAGCGACAGCACGGGCGTTGGCAAGGTGCTGGCCGACTTCGCGGGGTACCGCGCGCTGCCCGCGCTGTCCTCGCTGCTGTTGTGGGTGGCTTACTGGATCATTGTCTGGGCGCTGCTGCGCTGGGCGGGCGGACGGCCCGCGCCCGTGGCCGCAGCCCGGGGAGCATCCTGATTCCGGTGTTTTGTCCGGACTGAATTTCTTAAGGTTTGACCATGGCTGCTGCACTCGGGAGGGCAACCTCCCGGATCGCCGACTTCCTCCGTGACCATGCCCCGCTGTTGCGCAAGCTGCAGTGGGGCATTGTCGCGTTGTACGCGTTCCTCCTCATCGTGCCCGTACTGCTGCCGCTGCCCGACAATGCGGCGTCGGTGTTCAACAACCTGACCGTCGTGGCGCAGTTCGCGTTCTGGGGCGTGTGGTGGCCGTTCGTCCTGATCTCGATGCCGATCCTGGGACGCGCTTGGTGCGGCTGGCTCTGTCCGGAAGGCATGCTGACCGAATGGGCCAGCGAGCGGGGCCAGGGCCGCGCCATTCCGAAGTGGATGCGCTGGGGCGGGTGGCCGTTCGTGGCCTTCGCACTGACGACCATCTACGGCCAGCTCGTCAGCGTCTATCAGTACCCGCTCGCGGTGCTGGCGGTGCTGGGCGGGTCCACCGTGGCGGCCATGATCGTCGGCTGGCGCTACGGGCGCAGCAAGCGCGTGTGGTGCAAGTATCTGTGCCCGGTCAATGGCGTGTTCAACCTGCTGGCCAAGCTGGCGCCCTGGCACTTCAAGGTCGACGAGGAAAAGTGGCGGCATCCCGTCATCCGCATCGAACCCATCAACTGTGCGCCGCTGGTGCCGCTGCGCCACATGAAGGGCGCGGGCGACTGCCACGTCTGTGGACGGTGCAGCGGCTATCGCGGCGCCATTGCACTGACACCCCGCTCGCCCGAAGAAGAGATCGTGCACGTGGCCGACGGCGATCCCTGGCAGACGGCGTTGCTGTGCTTCGGCCTGATGGGCATTGCGATTGGCGCGTTCCTCTGGAGCGCCAGCCCGTGGTTCGTGACGGCCAAGCAGTGGGCCGCGACCTGGCTGGTCGAGCACGACATCCTGTGGCCGCTGATGGACAACGCGCCGTGGTTCATCCTGACCCACTATCCCGACGTGAACGACAGCTTCTCGTGGCTGGACGGCACCGGCATTTTGCTCTTTGTCGTCGGCGCCACGGTATGCGTGGGCGGCGCAACGTTCCTGTCGCTGTGGATCGCCGACCGCATTGCGCCTGCCGCACCCGTGCCGCCGGCGCCCGTCAATTCCCATGCTGCCCATGCACCGGCATCGCGCTGGGGGCGGGCCGGCCTGCACAAGCTGGCGCAGGCGCTGATTCCGTCGGCGGGCATTGGCGTGTTCCTGGGCCTGTCCGCCACCACCATCACGCTGCTCAAGCATGAAGGCGTGCAGGCGGCATGGGCGACGCCGGTCCGGTTCACGCTGCTGACGCTGGCGGTGTTGTGGACGCTGCGTCTTTACGCGCGACTCTTGAACGCGCGTCCGGTCGGCATGGCGCGCAAGGTGGGCGCGGGCCTGGTGCTGGCAGCCGGCCTGACGCCGTTCTGCATTGCGTGGGTGCTGTTCTTCGCGGTTTGGTAAGCGTCCGCCAGGACGCTGCGATACAGTTGGGGATTGCGCCGGCGCCGCCGGCAATTCCCCTGACTGCTTTCCGCCATGACTTCCTACGCGTTCCGGCTTCTCAACGTTTTTGCCTCTTCCACATTCAGCGGCAATCAGCTCTGCGTGTTTGAAGATGCCCGCGGCATGGACGACGCCACCATGCTCAATCTTGCGGCGCAATTCAATCTGTCCGAGACCACGTTCATCCTGCCCTCCGAGCAGGCCGCCGCGCGCGTGCGCGTCTTCACGCCGGGTTTTGAAATGAAGTTCGCCGGGCATCCGGCCATTGGCACCGCGCAGGTCGTGCGCGACCTGCGGCAGGCCGGCGACGCGTTGACGCTGGAATTTCAGGCCGGCGTCGTGCCTTTGTCCGCCAGCGGCGATGCGTGGACCTTCACCGCGCCGTGTCCCGGCGGGGTGCGCACCGCCGCGCCCAAGCTGGATCCCGCCGGCATCGCCGGGCTGGTGGGTCTGGACGAAAACGACCTGCTGGCCGACCCGATCTGGGTGGACACCGGGGCGGACCAGTTGCTCGTGCCGCTCGCCACGGTGGACGCGGTGCGCCGGGCCAAGCCGGACGCGTCGCTGCTCGGCCGCTGGCAGACCAGCAGCCTCGAACGCAAGTCGCTCTATCTATTTGCGTTTGACGAAGGCAATGTTCAGGCGGGCCGGCAAGTCGTCGTGGCCCGCTACTTCTACGCCACGCCGGGCGGTGCGATCAACGAGGATCCGGGCACCGGTTCGGCGTGCGCCAACCTGGGCGGATGGCTGGTGCATCGCGAGGCCGCGCTGCCGGCCAGCGTGCTGGTCGAGCAGGGCGATCAGACCGGCCGCCCGTGCCGGCTGCAGCTGGATGTCTTGATAGACGGCCGCATCCAGGTGGGTGGACGCGCGCTGGAAATCGGCCGCGGCGCCGTCACGCTGTAGCGGGAAGCGGCTTTCGCGAAGCGAGCGTGCGAAACCGCCGCACGTGAAAACGGCGCCTGTGTTTTCACAGGCGCCGTTTTCAAATCAGGCGTCGATTACATCGATGCCGTGATTACTTGCGGTTCTTGGCCGGATCAACCTTGATGTTGTTCTTGACCTGCTTTACGCCTTCAACGCCACGGGCGACCTTGGCAGCGTGATCCGCTTCGGCAGCGGTGCCCACGGTGCCGGTCAGCGTGGCTTCGCCGTTGTTGGTTTCGACGGCGATTTCCAGCGCGCTCAGCTGCTTGTCGGCAACAAAGGCGGCCTTGACCTTGGTGGTCACGGTGGCGTCGGACGCGTATTCACCCACGGACTGTTTCGGCTTGCCGTCATCGGCGGCAAAAGCCATGGAAGTGAAGACAGCGCCAGTACCCAGTGCGGCGGCGGCGATCAGCTTACGAATTTCCATAGTAATGCTCCTTTTTCTTGGTGTTCAGCGCGTTCGTGACGCTATGACGATCTAAAAAACGTTCGGGTGCGAGTTCTATTTCTTGCGGAAGGCGCCGCCCAGAATGGACAGCAGAGCCAGGACCAGAAAGACGAAGAACAGGATCTTGGCAATCCCCGCGGCGCCGGCGGCGATGCCGCCGAAACCCAGGACAGCCGCGATGATCGCGATAACGAAGAAAACTACGGCGTAATGCAACATGTCAGCTTCTCCTGGTGGTTATTGGAATCAGGGATTGCGGTCGAAGAAGTCGCGGACTTCCTTTTGCGCCTCATCCTTGGTCTTGCCGTAGCGTTCCTGGATCAGACCTGCCAGGCGCTCGGCGTTGCCTTCGGTACGGGTCAGTTCGTCGTCGGTGAGTTCACCCCAAGCCGCCTTGGCCTTGCCCGTCAGTTGCTTCCACTTTCCGGCGATGATGTCGTTGTTCATGGTGACCTCTCTCTGGTTACGTGCGGCGACAGGTTCATGGCCTATGAAGCTGCCGGGACGCGGTGTGTTGGGCACTGATCAGCTAGGTTCTAAGCTACGAGTCGCCCCAGGGGCTGTCAAACGACGCTGTGGAGAAATGTAACTGCGGCACTGTGGAAAAAGCCCCGGGTTTGAGACGAGAAATCGCGCTCTGGGGGCAATCGAGTCGAGTTACATTTGAGCAACCATTTGACCCCTTTTGTGCGCGGCTAGTAACCGATCCGCACTCGAAAGCCAGTGCTGGCGCGGCTGGCCGGGCAGGGCGCATGCCGGTATAGTCCACACGGAACCGGCTGGCGGTTCAACACGCAAAGGGAGAAACACGCGCATGACGAAACGACTTTGCAGCGCCATTTTGCTGGCGCTTGGCGCCTTGGCGGCCGTGGGGTGCACGCACGTGACGGACCGGTATCAGGCCACGGCGCCGGTCGTGTCGCCGCACGGCTAGCGGCGGCATCGCTAGGCGAAAAAAACGGGGCGCCTGAGCGCCCCGTCTGCTTTGCCGCCGCGCCGTTCAGGGCTGGGCGATGCGCTTGGCGATGTGGTCCAGCGCTTCTTCCACCTGATCGACCAGGATCAGGCACAGGTCGCCCGGATTTAAGCGCGCCAGCGCCGTGTCGATCGCCACGAACTCGCCGTGGATCTCGTCGATCTGCGTGGTTCGGCTGGCCC
This sequence comes from uncultured Achromobacter sp., assembly GCA_966111495.1. Taxonomy (GTDB): domain Bacteria; phylum Pseudomonadota; class Gammaproteobacteria; order Burkholderiales; family Burkholderiaceae_B; genus Achromobacter. The sequence continues at coordinate 6,129 of CBHWAL010000203.1, forward strand.
CCACCAGACCCTGCTGCAGCAGGGCCAGCACCTCGCCGTCCGCGCGGCCGCGTTGGCACTGGTCCTGGTAGAGCAGCACGTCGTCGAAGGCGGCGCCCAGGATCTCGGTCTGCATGCGGATGTCTTCGTCACGGCGGTCGCCCGCGCCGCTGATGACGACAGAGCGGCGCTTGGCCGGCATGGCGTCCACGGCCCGCACCAGCGCCTGGATGGCGTCGGGGTTGTGGCCGTAGTCGGCGATCACCGTGGCGCCGCGGTAATCGAACACGTTGAAGCGCCCGGGCGCCGTCTGCGCGTCGTTGACGAACGTGGCCAGGCCGCGGCGCACGACTTCCCAGCCCAGGTCCAGCGCCCATGCCGCCGCAATCGACGCCATTGCGTTCTCGACCTGGAAGGTGATCGTGCCATTACGGGTCAGCGGGATCTCGGCCAGCGGGAAGCGAACCTCATCGGCGCCTTGCGCCGCGACGATGGCATCGCCATCGCGGTAGACCGAACGCAGGCCCTGCGCGCGGTGCGTGGCCAGCACGGGATGATTGCGGTCTTCGGCGAAGTAGGTGATCGAACCCGGGCAGCTCGCGGCCATCTCGGCCACGATGGGATCGGCCGCGTTCAGCACCGCCATGCCCGACGGATGCACGTGCTGCACGATGACGCGCTTGACCACGGCCAGGTCCTCGACCGTGCTGATGTAGCCCAGCCCCAGGTGGTCGCCCATCCCGATGTTGGTGACGATGGCGACGTTGCAGCGGTCAAACGCCAGGCCTTCGCGCAGGATGCCGCCGCGCGCGGTTTCAAACACCGCAGCGTCCACGTCTGGGTGCATCAGCACGCTGCGCGCGCTGCGCGGGCCGCTGCAGTCGCCGGTGTCGATGCGCAGGTTGTCGACGTACACGCCGTCCGAGTTCGTCATGCCCACGCGGTTGCCGGCCGTGCCCAAGAGGTGCGCGGTCAGGCGGACCGTGGTGGTCTTGCCGTTGGTGCCCGCGACGGCGACGACCGGAATGCGCCCATCGTCGCCGTCCGCGAACATGTTGGCGATGATGGCTTCACCCACCGCGCGGCCCTTGCCGAACGAGGGGTTCAGGTGCATGCGCAGGCCGGGCGCGGCGTTGACTTCCACGACGCCGCCGTGCTGGTCTTCAAGCGGGTACTGCACGGTCTCGGCGACCACGTCCACGCCGCAGATGTCCAGGCCGATCATGCGGGCCGCGGACACCGCGCGCGCCGCCATTTCGGGATGGACCTCGTCTGTCACGTCGGTGGCCGAGCCGCCCGTGCTCAGGTTGGCGTTGTTGCGCAGGAAGATCAGCGTGCCGGCCGGCGGCACGGAATCGGCGTCAAAGCCTTGTTTTTTCAGGGTCGCCAGGGCGATGTCGTCGAAACGGATCTTGGTGAGCGAGGTGGCGTGGCCGTCGCCGCGCAACGGGTCGGCGTTGACCTGGTTCACCAGCTGGCGGATGGTCTGCTGCCCGTCGCCCGTGACCTGCGGGGGATCGCGGCGCGAAGCCGCGACCAGCGCGCCGCCCACCACCAGCAGGCGGAAGTCGTGGCCCGGAATGTAGCGTTCGACGATGACCTCGGAGCTGATCTCCTCGGCCACTTCAAAGGCCTGGATCACGCGCTCGCGGGTCTCGATGTTGACGGCAACGCCGCGGCCCTGGCTGCCGTCGCGAGGCTTCACCACGACCGGCCCGCCGAGTTCCTGCGCCGCTTCCCAG
>CBHWAL010000204.1:0-7843 GCA_966111495.1 uncultured Achromobacter sp.
GCGGCAACCGTAGCGACGCCGCCACCGACACGCTGACCGTTACGCCGCGTCGCGCGAAGGCCATCGAACAGACGGCGGCCTACTACGACCAGTTGTTCTCCGATGCGCCGGCCCTGCGCGGCAGCCGCGAGAGCTTCGCCATGAAGGAAAACACGCTGCCCGACGCCACGCGCCGCACGCAGCTGACGCACTTCTTCTTCTGGACGGCCTGGGCCGCTGCCACCGAACGCGAAGGCAAGCCGGTCACCTACACCAACAACTGGCCGCACGAACCGCTGATCGGCAACCAGCCCAGCGCCGAAAACGTCATGTGGTCGATCATCAGCGTTGTCGTGCTGCTGGCGGGCATCGGCTTTCTGGTCTGGGCCTGGGCTTTCATGCGCGGCCAGGAAGAAGAAGAGCTGCAAGCGCCCGCGCGCGATCCGCTCACCACCTTTGCCCTGACGCCCTCGCAGCGCGCTCTGGGCAAATACCTGTTCCTGGTCGTGGCGCTGTTCGGCTTCCAGGTGCTGCTGGGCGGTTTCACCGCGCACTACACCGTTGAAGGACAGAAGTTCTATGGCATCGACGTCTCGCAGTGGTTCCCGTATTCGCTGGTGCGCACCTGGCACATCCAGAGCGCCCTGTTCTGGATCGCGACCGGCTTCCTGGCCGCCGGCCTGTTCCTGGCTCCGCTGATCAACGGCGGACGCGATCCCAAGTTCCAGAAGGTCGGTGTCGACATCCTGTTCTGGGCGCTGGTGCTGGTCGTGGTCGGTTCGTTTGCCGGCAACTACCTGGCCATCGCGCAGATCATGCCGCCCGAGCTGAATTTCTGGCTGGGTCACCAAGGCTATGAATACGTCGACCTGGGCCGCCTGTGGCAGATCGGCAAGTTTGCGGGCATCTGCTTCTGGCTGGTGCTGATGCTGCGCGGCATCGTGCCCGCGCTGCGCACGCCGGGCGGCGACAAGAACCTGCTGGCACTGCTGACGGCCTCCGTGGGCGCCATTGGTCTCTTCTACGGCGCCGGTTTCTTCTACGGCGAACGCACCCACCTGACCATCATGGAGTACTGGCGCTGGTGGATCGTCCACCTGTGGGTCGAAGGCTTCTTTGAAGTGTTCGCCACCACGGCGCTGGCCTTCATCTTCTCCACCCTTGGTCTGGTGTCGCGCCGCATGGCAACGACCGCCAGCCTGGCCTCGGCGTCGCTCTTCATGCTGGGCGGCATTCCCGGCACGTTCCACCACCTGTACTTCGCGGGCACGACCACGCCCGTGATGGCCGTCGGCGCCAGCTTCTCGGCGCTGGAAGTGGTGCCGCTGATCGTGCTGGGCTACGAAGCCTGGGAAAACTGGCGCCTGAAGACCCGCGCCGCGTGGATGGACAACCTGAAGTGGCCGCTGATGTGCTTTGTGGCCGTGGCCTTCTGGAACATGCTGGGCGCGGGCGTCTTCGGCTTCATGATCAACCCGCCGATCTCGCTGTACTACATCCAGGGCCTGAACACCACGCCGGTGCACGCGCATGCCGCGCTGTTCGGGGTGTACGGATTCCTGGCGCTGGGCTTCACGCTGCTCGTGCTGCGCTACATCCGTCCGCAGTACGCCTTGAACCCGGGTCTGATGAAGCTGGCGTTCTGGGGCATGAACATCGGTCTCGTGCTGATGATCTTCACCAGCCTGTTGCCGGTGGGTCTGATCCAGTTCCATGCCAGCGTCAGCGAAGGCATGTGGTACGCCCGCAGCGAAGCCTTCATGCAGCAGGACCTGCTCAAGACGCTGCGCTGGGGCCGCACGTTCGGCGACGTGGTGTTCCTGCTGGGTGCGCTGGCCATGGTCATGCAAGTGATCCTGGGCCTGCTCAGCAGCAAGCCCGCGCTGGTCGAACCCCGGCTGACGCCCAAGGCCGCGCGCGGTTGATCCAGGCACCTTCGCAACTTTGCGCCAGCGCAACGTTGCGAAGCCGGCCTACCGGTCCAATGGAAGCCAAGCCTGCGCCGGTTCGGCGCGGGCGCTTCGGAGAAACTCCGCATGCGCTTCCTGCCGATCGCTGCCGCCATTTCATTGTTGTTGACCGCTTGCGGGCCCGCAGACCGGGCCCGCTTTGCATTGCCGGAACTGACGCGGCTGCCGCCTGGCGAGGTCACCCATCAGCCTCCCGGCGATGCCTTGCGCAACGGTTATCCCGTCACGCCCGCACCCGTCACCACGCGGCATTCACGCGGCGTCGCGATCATGACACGGCAAGTCAGCCAGGCGGAGTACGCGGCGTGCGTCGCCGCCGGCGCCTGCAAACCGCTGGATGCGGAACACCGCAAGGACGATTCTCCAGATCTGCCCGCCACGGGCATCAGTTGGTCGGACGCCTCGGCCTACGCGGCGTGGCTGTCGGGCTCTACGGGCCAGCGCTATCGCTTGCCTCGCTACGCCGAATGGATCTACGCCGCGGGCGAAGCCTATCGCGAAGAACCGCCGCCCGCCGCGTTGCAGGACAGCAGCCAGGATTCCACCGACCCCGCGCAGCGCTGGCTGGCGGAATACGAACAGGAAAGCCGCCGCAGCGGGCAGGGCGCCGAAACCGCGGTGCGGCCGTTCGGCCAGTACGGCGCCAATGCGGCGGGCGTCAAGGACATGGCGGGCAGCGTGTGGGACTGGACCTCGGACTGCCACTCGCGCCGCGTGCTGGACGCGGGGGCGGAGTCGCCCGAAGACGCCGATCTGAGCCGCAACTGCGGCATCCGCGTCGCGGCGGGGCGGCACATCGCGTATCTGCCTGACTTCATCCGCGACCCCAAGAGCGGGGCCTGTTCGGTCGGCGTGCCGCCCGCGAACCTGGGGCTGCGCCGGGTGCTGGAAGAGGGCTAGGGCCGCGCCACGCTAGTGCGCGGCCAGTTCAGCGGCCGCGCGGTCGGCGGCCGTGCGTTTCAGGTCGGCATCGCCGGCATCGGCATCCGTTGCCGGCGAGCCGCTGCGGCATGACAGGCACGACGCGCAGTCCATGGCGGGCTGCGCGTTTTCGGACAGCCGGGTCAGCGCTGCGGGTGACCGCAGCACGATGCGCTTGCGGCCGCTGCTGACGATGCCGCGCTGCTTCCAGTCGCTGAGCAGGCGGCTGACCGTATGCAGCGTGGTGCCGGTCATCTCGGCCACGTCCTGGCGCGTGATCGGAAAGCTGATGCCGATGCCGTCGTGTGTGGGCTGCCCGGATTGCTGCACCAGCCGCAGGATGGCACGCGCGACGCGCTGCTCGACCTCGTCGGTGGAAAGCTCCTGGATTCGGATGTGCGCGTCCTGCAGGCGTTGTCCCATGGTCTGCAGCGCGATCGCCCCCAATTGCGGGTGGCTGGCCATGAATCCTTCCCAGGCTGCCGCGGGCCATGCCAGGCACACGCTTTCCTGCACGGCCAGCACGCTGGCCGGATAACAGGTCTGCCGCATGGCGCACGCCAGGCCAAACATATCGCCCGGGTTGACATATCTCACGACAACTTGGTCGCCTTCCGATGTAATTTGTGTGACCTTGAGGCAGCCGTGCAGCAGCACGAAGAAATGGGCGCCTTCCGCACCTTGGCGGTAGGCGGCTTCGCCGGCTTCAAGACGACATGGAACGGCGTCTTTCAGTGCGGCATCAAGCTGCGTATCGGACAACGGCCTGAACAGATCCAGGTTGCGCAGCAGGGCATGGCATAAGGGCGATGGCATGGCGGTCCGCTTATGGGCGTGGAGAAATTTTCCACGCGTCGATGGTGACACCTGAGGGGCACCGTGACAACGCGTGGACGACCGCAGGGTTATCCCGAATTTGCGCTACAACAAAGAACGCGATCGCTCGCGGTTCTTCAATGGAGGTGCCGACAGACTCGGCTTTGAAGAAACCGAAAGAGGAGTTGCACATGAACGCGTTGCGCCCCACCTTGCTTGCCGCCGCCCTGATGTTCACGATGGCAGGCGGTCTGGCTTCCGCCCAGAATGCGGACACGCTGCCGCGCGCCAAGGTCACGCTGGTTGCCCCGCCGATGGTCCACCCGCATGAGCAGGTGGCCAAGTCGGGCCCCAAGGTCGTCGAATTCACCATGACCATCGAAGAAAAGAAGATGGTCATCGACGGCAAGGGCACCACGCTGCAGGCCATGACTTTCAACGGATCCATGCCCGGCCCCACGATGGTCGTGCACGAGGGCGATTACGTGGAATTGACCCTGGTCAATCCCAAGACCAACGCAATGCCGCACAACGTCGACTTCCACGCCGCGACGGGCGCGCTGGGCGGGGCCAAGCTCACCAACGTGAATCCCGGCGAACAGGCCACGCTGCGCTTCAAGGCGGACCGCGCCGGCACCTTCGTCTATCACTGTGCCCCTGAAGGCATGGTGCCGTGGCACGTGGTGGCCGGCATGAGCGGCACGATCATGGTGCTGCCGCGCGAAGGCCTGAAGGATCCGCAGGGCAAGTCGCTCAAGTACGACCGCGTCTACACGATCGGCGAGTTCGACCTGTACATCCCCAAGGACGCCAACGGCAAGTACAAAGACTACGCAACCCTGGCCGAAAGCTACGGCGACACGGTGGAAGTCATGCGCAAGCTGACCCCGTCGCACATCGTCTTCAACGGCAAGGTCGGCGCGCTGACCGGCGACAACGCGCTCACCGCCAAGGTCGGCGAAACCGTGCTGCTGATCCATTCGCAAGCCAACCGCGACACGCGCCCGCACCTGATCGGCGGCCACGGCGACTGGGTCTGGGAAACGGGCAAGTTCAACAACCCGCCTGAAAAGGACCTGGAAACCTGGTTCATCCGCGGCGGTTCCGCGGGCGCCGCGCTGTACACGTTCAAGCAGCCGGGCGTGTACGCCTACCTGAACCACAACCTGATCGAAGCCTTTGAGCTGGGCGCGGCCGGGCACATCAAGGTCGAGGGCAAGTGGAACGACGACCTGATGAAGCAGATCAAGGCACCGGGTCCTATCCCGCAGTAATGGCTGGACGGCAAGACGCGCGCCGCGCGTCTTGCCGGTTTGTTCCCATCCTCAAGCCTGGAATTCCCGCCATGCCCAAATTTGCTCGACTCTTGTTTACCCTTGCGCTGACCGGCCTGCCCGTCCAGCATGCCGCGGCCGACACCGTTGCCGCCGTCAACCCCGCCGGCGAAAAGCTCTACAAGTCCGCCTGTGTGGTGTGCCATGCCAGCGGCGTGGCCAATGCCCCAAAGCTGGGCGACAAGGTGGCCTGGACGCCATTTTTGGCGCAAGGCACCGATGCGCTCATGGTCACCGTGCTGAAAGGCAAGGGCGCCATGCCGCCGCGCGGCGGCTCGGCCGCAGACGATGCCACGCTGCGCGCGGCGGTGGAATTCATGATGGCCGCGGCAAAATAGCTCGGCAAATGCGTGCGGCAAACCTCCCGGATTGCGCTAGACGCGCCGGGCCAGCAAAGCCCACACGCCGGCGGCCGACAGCAGCGCGCCGCCGCCCAGATTGAAGCCGCGTTGCGCGCGGGGTGACGCCAGCATGCGCCGGGCCGAGCCCGCAAAGACTGCGTAGGCCGTGGCGTTGATGCCGGCGCAAGCGACAAAGGTGGCCGACAGCATCCAGAGCTGTCGCGTCACATCTCCCGCCGGATCAATGAACTGCGGCAAAAAGGCCACGAAGAAGATCATGCCTTTCGGATTCAACGCGGTGACCAGATACGTGTTGGCAAAGAGCTTCCAACGCGAACCCGCCTTTGACGCGATGGGCAGGGCGGCCGGCGACACGCCGGCGCGCAGCAGCCGGTAACCCAAATACAGCAGGTACAGTCCGCCAATGGTTTTTACGACCGTGAACCAGAAGGCAGATGCGGCAAGCAGCGCGCCCAGGCCCAGCAACGACAGCACCAGGGCGGTCGAATCACCCAGCGCCACGGCCAGCACCAGCGGCAGGCGGGCGCGCTTGCCATGGGTGAGCGAGTAGCTGATCACGGTCAGGATGGTGGGGCCGGGCAGCATGACGAGCAGGGCCGAGGCGCCCAGAAAAGCCAGCCAGGTTTCGAGTGACATGGAAGGAACTCCGGATGAGAGGCCGGTCCGCGGGCCGGCTGCGGCCAATGTATTCCAACCGTGGTGTTAAATACAGCTTTCCCGGACAGTGAACGCCGGCCGCGAGGCCGTGCGAAGGAAACTCCATGGCATTTGACTTTGACCTGTTTGTGATCGGCGCGGGCTCGGGCGGCGTACGCGCGGCCCGTTTTTCCGCCAGTTTCGGCGCGCGCGTGGCGGTGGCGGAAAGCCGCTACCTGGGAGGCACGTGTGTGAACGTGGGCTGCGTGCCCAAGAAACTGCTGGTCTACGGCGCGCACTACAGCGAAGACTTCGAGCAGGCGCACGGCTTCGGCTGGTCCGCGGACGCGCCCAAATTCGACTGGCGCACGCTGATCGCCAACAAGAACCGCGAAATCGAACGCCTGAACGGCATCTACCGCAACCTGCTGGTCAACAGCGGCGTGACGCTGCTGGAAGGCCACGCGCGCATCGTCGATCCGCACAAGGTTGAAATCAATGGCAAGACCTACAGCGCCGAACACATCCTGGTGGCGACCGGAGGCTGGCCGCAGGTGCCCGACATTCCGGGCAAGGAACTCGCCATCACCTCCAACGAGGCCTTCTTCCTGAAGGACCTGCCGCGCCGCGTGCTGGTCGTGGGCGGCGGTTATATCGCCGTGGAGTTCGCGTCCATCTTCAACGGCATGGGCGCGCAGACCGTTCAGTCCTATCGCGGCCCGCTGTTCCTGCGCGGCTTTGACCTGGGCGTGCGCGAGCACCTGCGCGATGAACTGGTCAAGAAGGGCATCGACCTGCGCATGAACACCGAGGTCGCTCGCATCGACAAGCGCGCGGACGGATCGCTCGCCGCCACCTGCAAGGATGGTTCCGTCATCGAGACCGATTGCGTGTTCTACGCCACCGGCCGCCGTCCGATGCTCGACAACCTGGGGTTGGAAAACACCGGCGTGAAGCTGCGCGAAGACGGCTTCATCGAAGTCGATGACGAATACCGCACCGCGGAGCCGTCCATCCTTGCCCTCGGCGACGTGATCGGCCGCGTGCCGCTGACACCCGTGGCGCTGGCCGAAGGCATGGCGGTGGCACGCCGTCTGTTCCGCCCGAACGAATACCGCAAGGTCGACTACAAGCTGATCCCCACAGCGGTGTTCAGCCTGCCCAACATCGGCACGGTCGGCCTGACCACCGAAGAAGCGCGCGAAGCGGGCTACGAAGTGCAGCTTTTCGAAAGCCGCTTCCGGCCCATGAAGCTGACGCTGACCGAGTCGCAGGAACGCACGCTGATGAAGGTGATCGTCGACGCGCAGACCGATCGCGTGCTGGGCGTGCACATGGTCGGTCCGGAGGCGGGCGAGATCGTGCAGGGTCTGGCTGTTGCGCTCAAGGCCGGCGCGACCAAGGCCGTGTTCGACGACACCATCGGCATCCATCCCACGGCAGCCGAAGAGTTCGTGACGATGCGCACGCCCGTGGCGCAATAAGGCCGCCGGACGCTACAGGCGTTTGATCATGGCGCGCGCCGCTGCCGGCGCGCGTTCTTTTGCCCCATTGATGAAATACGCAAAGACGTCCTGCGGCTTCGCCTCGGCAACCGGTTTGCCGACTAGGGGCAGGTCGTCCGGATGGGCACCGCGCAACCAGGCCCGCAGGCGCTCCGCCCAGGCGTCCAGCGCCTTGGGCGCGTAGCCTGCCTTGTAGGCCGTGCTGGCGCGCATCAGCCGCGCGTAGACGAAGTCCGCCGTCTGATCGGCAATGGCGGGAAACTCGTCGCTATCGGTGTACACGGTCGCCGCGCGATGGCGGCGCGCAAGGGCCACGTACT
>CBHWAL010000205.1:0-7841 GCA_966111495.1 uncultured Achromobacter sp.
ATCCCAACGACCTCAGTCTGGAGTGGTGCACCAAGCCCAGCACGAATCCCGGCATGGGCTGCTCGACAGACATGACGCAGGCGGTATTGAAATACAGCGGCGTCAGCATTCAGATGCACGACCCGGCTTGGATGAACGCCCGGATCGAGTATGTGGATCGCAGCAATTCCAGAAAGCCCAGCTTTTAACAGACACGCCGCCCGTTTCGCGCCCGGGCGGTAGTCCCCGCCGCGGGCGCTCGGGATCGGTCGGCATCGAGAGAACCGACCTCCTTGACGTCAGCGAAGGCCGCTTTGAGCACGTCTGCAGCTTCACATTGCGGGGTTCAATCCGGCGCGATGAAGTACCACGCGACAGCGGCAATCGCGATGGCGCCGCCGCCAAGCCAGGCCCAGAGCGGTCCGGGCAAAAGGGCCCTGAGCAGGCCGCCCCGCTCCAGTTGCGCGACATGTCTATCAAATTCGTGCTGGCACAACGCGTTCAGTTCGGCGAGCGCCTGACGGCGTGTGGCGTTGCTGGCAAACGCGCCCTCGGTCGCGGCCAACTCGAACATTTCATCCAGATCCAGATCGGACAGGATGTCCTCTGCCGCCAGCCAGACCAAGGCGCCACCCAGCGTCACGAAGGGCGCCACCGGCATCGCTTCCAGCCGTATCAGCGCAGCGGCATGGTGATCAGCGCGAATGACGCCGTCGACGCGCAAGCGCTCAAGAAGCGCGAGGGGAGCCTGCGTCATGCCGGCATGCCAAACAAAAGGAACGCACGTTGGCGCAACATGGATTGAGCACTCCCCAGTAACGAAGTCGATGGATGGCCGCTTGCGGCAAAGAAAGCCGACGCGGATTCCGTTGACGAAGGCGAAAGCAAGGAGTGCTTCGCCATCGTTTTTCGACGTCGTTTTACCAGGGGCTATCAGCCCTTACTGCCGTTCGTTGGCTGTCAGTTGATTGAGGTCAGCACCGATCCTAATTGCGCGAATCGCACCACATATTCGATAGGGATCGATGGGAATTTTCCTGCACAGACCCATGCGCTAGCCAATCGAGAATGCCCCGGCAACCGGGCTCAATATCTGAGCCGCGCGGGAAGCGTCTCGACGAGCCAGTCGATGAAAACGCGCAGCCGATGCGTCACATGCCGGTTGTGGGGGTACACCGCATGAAAGGGATAAGGCTGGGGCCGCCACGGTTTCAGAATCTCGACGAGCGCGCCGCTCTTTAACGCGGGGCCAGCCGCATACGTGAACGTCTGCACAATGCCCAAGCCCGCCAGCGCCGCCGCCAGATGCGCGTTGCTTTCGTTGACGCCGACGCGATGCTCGACTTTGATCTCCGTTTTTTCCCCGTCGCGCTCAAAGCGGAACGGAAATGCGCGGCCATTCTGCGGCGACAGATAGCTGACCAGCTTATGGCCGTTCTTCAATTCATCCGGGTAGGCCGGCGTGCCGAATTGCTTGAGGTAACCCGGCGTGGCGCAGGTAATCAGATCGGCAGTGCCAATCAGCCGCGCCACCAGCGAAGAATCGTCAAGCGGACCGCCGCGGATCACGCAATCCACGTTGTCGCTGATCAGATTGACCGGGCGGTCCGACACCCCAAAGTCGATCCGGATGTCGGGATAGCGCGTCAGAAAATCGGAGATCGCGGGGATCAACACGTCGCGTGCGGTGGAGCCGCCCACGTCGATGCGCAGATGTCCTTTTGGCTTGCCTTGCACGGCATTGAACGAGCCGTCGATGTCTTCCAGGTCGCGCACGATGCGCAACGCCTTTTCGTAATACTCGCGGCCTTCCGGCGTGACGGTGACGCGCCGCGTCGTCCGCTGCAGCAGGCGCACGCCAAGGTGCGCCTCCAGATCCTGCACGATCTTGCTGAGCGTGGCATTGGGCATATCCAACGAGTCCGCCGCCCGCGTGAAACTGCCCGCTTCCACCACGCGGGCAAAACCGCGAATCGCTGTCAATTGATCCATGCCTACACTCCCAGAGATGAAGCGATTATCCATAAACATGCATAGTCGTTTCAATCTTTCCGGGGTTATCCACTTATCTTGAGGATCGATTGGCCGCGCAGGCTGCGCGCGTCTTCATCACCGGCCCGATCTTCACGCCAGGTCTGGGCGGGGCGGGCTGGTTTCCGACCAAGCGCGCAAAGGACTATTCGATCACCTGGCCGCTCAGGCGCCATCCAACCACGCCACCTTGCGATTCGCTGCCCTCCCGTCCGCCCTCATCGCCTATGCTGATCGTTCCGGCCCGATGGGCCACCTTGCTGGAGGAGCGTTGCATGTTGGACCACATCACGATCCATGTAAGCAATTTCGAGCGCAGCCGCGCGTTTTACCTGAGCGCGCTGGCGGCGCTGGGCTATGTGGCACGCAAGACGTTCGAGACCGACATGGGCTTCGGCGTCGGGGAACCCGACAACGAGAACAATCCCGGCGGTGAGTTCTGGATACATGAGGGCACGCCCTGCGCGCCGCGCGTGCACGTGGCCTTCCGCGCCCGCAGCCGCGAAGCGGTCGACGCATTCCATCGCGCCGCATTGGCAGCCGGCGGCCGCGACAACGGCCCGCCGGGCTTGCGCCCGCATTACCACCCCCACTATTACGGCGCCTTCATACTCGACCCCGACGGCTACAACATCGAGGCCGTTTATCACCGCGCCGATTGACCGCAAGGCGCGCTCAGGAACGCCCCAGCGCAGATCAACGCGGACATCCTCGGGCAATGCCTTGAAGCGATGCAGGTAATGAATGCCGACGCAGCAGAATCACGTGATCAGCGTCGCAGAAGAGAACTTGCTGGGATTGATGGAGCGGGTGAAGGGAATCGAACCCTCGTATGAAGCTTGGGAAGCTGCCGTTCTACCATTGAACTACACCCGCTCGGGTGTCGTGCCGCAGCCGTGGGCCGGGCAGAGCCGCGATTATAGCGCGGCTTTTTTGGGTCGGGGCGGGCCAAACAAGCCCGCCCCCGTCGACCGAAAATTTGCCGCTATCAATTCGCCGTGATGTTGGCGGCCTTGACCACCTTGCCCCAGCGGTCCAGCTCGGTCTGCGTGTAGGCGCCCAGTTCCTTCGGGCCCATGAAGATCGCCTCGGCGCCCTGCTCGGCTGCCTTCTTGCGGAACTCGTCGGTCTTCATAATCTTCTGGATCTCGCCCGCGATCTTGTCGACGACCGGTGCGGGCGTGTCCTTCGGCGCGTACATGGCGAACCACGACGAGACGATCAGGTCGGGGTAGCCGGCTTCGGCGGCCGTGGGCACGTCGGGCAGCGACGGCAGGCGGGCGTTGCCCGTGACCGCCAGCGCGCGCAGCTTGCCCGCGGCGATCTGGCCCAGCAGCGGCGGCGGCGTGGTGATGGTCATGTCGACGGCGCCGCCCAAGAGATCGTTCAGCGCGGGACCGGTTCCCTTGTATGGAATGTGCGTGATCTGCGTGCCCGCCATCTGGTTGAGCAGTTCCGTCGCCACCTGTTGCAGCGAGCCGTTGCCCGACGACGCGTAATTCAGCTTGCCGGGATTGGCCTTGGCGTACGCCACCAATTCCTTCAAGGACTTGATGGGCAGATCGGGACGCACGACCACGACTTGCGGCGCCGACAGCACGTTGGCGACCGGGGCGAAGTCCTTGATGGGATCCCAGCCGGCGGCGGGCGTCACGTGCGGGGTGATGACCTGAAAGCCCGAGTACTGCAGCAGCAGCGTGTAGCCGTCCGGCTTGGCGCGGGCCACGGCCTGCGCGGCGATGCCGCCCGAGGCGCCCGGCTTGTTCTCGACAACAACGCTCTGGCCCAGCGCCGCGCCCAAGGGCTGCGCGATCAGGCGGGCGGCGATGTCGGTGGTGCCGCCAGGCGCGGCGGACACGATCAGCGTGACGGGACGGTTGGGAAAATCAGCCTGTGCGCTGGCCGCGCCGGCGGCGGTGATCAGGGCGAAGGCGGCGCTGGTGCGCAGTGCGGTGGGCAGGCGAAAAGAGGCCATGCGTTGTCTCCTGGGTATTGTTTTATCTATGGGTGGTGTCGGGTGCTGCAGGTACTGCTTGAAAAAGATCAATCAATCAGGCGTCGGCCGGAAACCGTTCGGCCAGCCACGCGGGCGGCGCGTGCAGGGCCAGCCTCGGCCCCGCCTGAAGCAATGCGTTGGACAGATCGCGCTGGACCAGGCCGGGCAGGCCGCGCACGATGGCCAGCAGCGGCTCCAGCGACACGCCGGTCTCCACGCCCATGCAGGCAAACATGTGGACCAGTTCTTCGGTATTGACGTTGCCGCTGGCGCCCGGCGCATACGGGCATCCGCCCAGGCCGCCGGCAGCGGCGTCAAAGCGGGTGATGCCGGTCTGCCAGGCCGCGATGGCGTTGGCGAGCGCCATGCCGCGCGTGTTGTGCAGGTGTACGGTCAGCACCGTGGCCGGCAGGCGCGCAGCCGCCTGTTCGCACAGCGCGGCCACTTGCGTCGGAAACGCCATGCCCGTCGTGTCGCACAGCGTGATGCCGGCAGCGCCCGCCTCGACTAGACGCGCGGCCAGGTCCAGCACCGTATCCGCGGGCACATCGCCATCGAACGGACAGCCGAACGCGGTCGACAAGGACACATTGCACGGCGCGCCGGCCTTTGCCGCGGCGGCCAGCACTTGCGACAGCTCGGCAAACGACTGGTCGCGCGTCATGCGCAGGTTGGCGCGGTTGTGCGTCTCACTGCACGACATGACGAGGTTCATCTCGTCGGTCCCCGCCTCCAGCGCGCGTTCCAGCCCGCGCACGTTCGGAACCAGCGCGGTATAGATCACGCCGGGACGGCGGCGGATGCGGCGCATGACGTCGACGGCGTCGGCCAGCGCGGGAATGGCTTTGGGAGAGGTGAAGCTGGTGACCTCGATGCGGGCAAAACCGCAGTCGGACAGCGCATCCACGAAGGCGACCTTGTCGTCGGTGGACACCATGGTCTTCTCGATCTGCAGGCCATCGCGCGGGCCGACCTCGTTGATCTCGATGCGGGCGGGTCCGCGGTTCATGCAATCACTCCCTTGGCGCGCAACGCGGCGCGCTGTTCTTCGGTCAGGCCTGCGGACGCCAGCACCGCATCGGTGTGTTCGCCAAGGGTTGGCGCGCGTTCGCGCACCGCGCCCGGATTGGACGACAGGTACGGAAAGACGGCGGGCATCTCGACCTGCACGCCCGCTGCGGATTCCATCGACGTGATGGCGTTGCGGGCGCGGTAGTGCGGATCCTTGGCAATATCGGCGATCGAATAGATGCGACCGGCGGGCACACCCGCTTCCAGCATTGCGGCCAGCACGTCGTCGATCCGCCGTTCGTGCGTCCACGCGCCGATGGCGGCGTCGATCTCTTGCACGCGGCGCGCGCGGCCGTCGTTGTGCGCCAGCGCCGGGTCCTGTCCCAGGTCGTCGCGGCCGATGCGGGCCATCAGGCGGGTGTAGATGGCGTCGCCGTTGCCCGCGATGAGCACGTAGCCGTCCTGGCACGGATAGGCGTTGGACGGCGCGATGCCGGGCAGCGACGCGCCGGCCGGCTCGCGCACCGCGCCGAACACCGAATACTCGGGCAACAGGCTCTCGCTGAGGTTGAACAGGCTTTCATACAGCGCGGTGTCGATCACCTGCCCCACGCCGCCGCGCGCATCGCGCTGATACAGCGCCAGCATCACGCCCAGCGCGCCATGCAGTCCAGCGATGGTGTCGCCCAGAGACAGCCCGGCGCGCACCGGCGCGCGGCCGGGCTCGCCGTTCAGATAGCGCAGGCCCGCCATGGCTTCGCCGATCGCGGCAAAGCCTGGTTCGCGCGCCTTGGGGCCGGTCTGGCCGTAGCCCGAGATGCGCAGCATGATGAGGCGCGGATTCAGCTCGTGCAGCGCTTCCCACGACAAGCCCCATTTTTCCAGGGTGCCGGGGCGGAAGTTTTCGATCAGCACGTCGGCCTCGCGCGCCAGCATGCGCACGATGTCCTGGCCTTCCTGCTGGCGCAGGTCGACGCAGACCGACTGCTTGTTGCGCGACTGCGCCTCCCACCACACCGAGGTGCCCTCGTGCAGCAGACGCCATTTGCGTAGCGGATCGCCCTGGCCCGGCGGCTCGATCTTGATGACCTGCGCGCCAAAGTCTGCCAGGGTCTTGGCCGCGAAAGGCCCCGCGATGAGTTGTCCGAGTTCCAGCACACGAATGCCGGCAAGAATCTGCCCTGCCATATCGCCTCCCAGGCGCGTCTTACGGTGGTGATGGCAGGCAGTGTGCGCGCAAAGCGGCGCGAAGCGGAATGGACAATCGGGGAAAGGGGCATTCCCGGAACGAGAAACCCCGGGCTAACCCTCAGCCCTCGCCGCGCAGATGGGCCAGCAGCAGGCGCGCGGCCACGGTCAGGGTGTCGGCGTCGCGCACGCCCAAGAGCAGCCAGCGGCGCGCCCACTCGTCGGTCAGCGGAATCAGCCGGATCGGCATGGACCGCGCGTGCGGCTCGGCGGCGATACGCGGCAGGATGCCCACGCCGCGCGTGGCCGCCACCATGCGGCAGATCGCGTCAAAACTGCGCACCTGGATGCGCAGCCGCATCGCCCGGCCCATCCGGCCGCTTTCTTCGGATAGCCGGGTCGCCAGCGACGTCGCGGGCGGCAGGCCGACGTAGTCGTAGGCCAGCGTATCCGCAAAGGCGACCTGCGGCTCGGCGGCGAGCGGATGGCGCTGCGGCACGATAAGCACCAGCTCGTCCAGGCGATAGGGAAAGGTGGCCAGGCCGTCTGCGGGCGTGCGGTCGGCAAAGACGCCGATGTCCGCGCGGTTCTCCAGCACGGCGGTGACGATGTCGCTGCTGTTCTGCTCTTCCAGGTCGATGCGCACGGCGGGGTGCTCGTCCATGAAAGCGGCCAGGTCTTCGGGCAAGAACTGTGTCAGGGACGACGTATTGGCGGCGATGCGCACCTGCCCTCGTACCCCTTGCGCAAAATCGGACAGCGCGCCCGCCATCTGCTCGACTTCCTGCAGCACCCGCAGCGCGTGCACCAGACACGCCTGGCCGGCATCGGTCAGCTCCACGCCGGCGGCATTGCGAAACAGCAGGGGCGAACCCAGCGCGGCTTCCAGGTCCGAGATCCGCTTGCTGGCCGCGCCCACCGCCAGATGCGACTGGCGTGCGCCCGCCGAGATGCTTCCCTGGCGCGCCACGGCGACAAACAGGGCAAGCGTGACGAGGTCGATCCGGGCAAAGTTCATGAAAAAGGTCTACGGCGCAGGGAAACCGGGCTGAAACTATAGCCGCAGGCGGCCGGGATAAATGTGTCCCTGTTTTAGTCCCTATGACCGGCTCCGCACGGGCGGACCTGCCACTACAATCCCGCCTATGAATACGAACAGCCCCACAAACAACCCCACGAACACCCCTGCGGACACCCCCGCAGATGCGCCCGCCAAGCCGGGCGTGGGCCCTGCCGCCACGCCCGCTGCCGACGCCGCGCCCGCCCCTGTTTCCCCGGAAACCCAGGCCGCGCTGGCGAGCGCCGCGTATGCGCCCAACAGCCCCGGCGCCGCCCACATCCGCAGCTTCGTCCATCGCCGCGGCCACATCACCCAGGGCCAGCTCGCTGCGCTGGAGCGCCTGATGGGCCAATGGTCCCTCCCCTACGCCCCCCGCCGCCTGGATCCGGCCGCCGCCTTCGGACGGCAGGCCCCGACGGTGCTGGAGATCGGCTTTGGCATGGGCGAAACCACCGAGAAGATCGCGCTGGCCCGGCCTGGCGACAACTTCCTGGGCGTGGAGGTGTTCAACGCTGGCGTCGGATCATTGCTGCGCCGCATCTTGGGCTAATGCACTCCTGCGGCTCCTTGGTCGCG
>CBHWAL010000206.1:0-7802 GCA_966111495.1 uncultured Achromobacter sp.
GTGCCGGCGGTGTTGATGGTTGCCGCGTTGTTGATGGTGATCGAGCCGGCAGTGCCACCCGAGCCGCCGACGCCCGGCGTGGCCACCAGCTGGGCGACCGTCGCACCGGCAACGCCGCCGGCGCCACTGGCCGTCTGCGCGACGATGCCGGCCGCGTTCGCGCCCTGCGTGACGATGGAGGAGGCCGCATCCGTGGTGATGTTGAGGTTGCCGGTCGAGCCGCCATTGCCGCCGTTCGAACCGATCGCCACCGTGAGGGTGCTGCTGCCGCCCGCGCCGCCGTTCTGGCCGAGGCTTTGCGCCAGGACGCCGATGGTGGTGGCGCCCTGCGTGGCAATGCGCGTGCCTTGCAGGTTGATCGTCGTGACGCCGGTTGAACCGCCCGCGCCGCCGTTGCCGCCCTGGCCGCCGGAAAGCGTGCCGGACAACTCACCGCCGTACGCGCCCAGTCCGCCTTGCAACAGGCTGTAGATGCCGTGCGATTGCGTGCCCGTGGTGGTGATGCTGATGGGCGCGGCGCGGGTGCCGGTCAGTTGCAGCGTCAGGCTCCCTACGTTGCCGCCCGACCCGCCATTGCCCGCATTGCTGCTGCCAAAGCCCAGGGCGTCTCCGCTGTACGGGGCGCCCACGCCGCCCGCGCCGCCTTGCTGCAGCGTCTGCACACCCGGGGAGTTGTCGCCATTGGTCGACAATGCAACCGCCGTGCCGGCTGTCGTGACCGACAGGCTGGCGTCGCCGGCAATGCCGCCGATGCCGCCATTACGATCGTGATAGCTGCCCTGATTGAATTGGCCCCCGCCTGCGCCGCCCTGGGCCCACAGCCGCAACGCCGGCAACTTGCTGCCCGTGGTGGTGACGTTTGTGCCGGTGTTGTTGATCTGCACGGACGCCGACGAAGGCGGTGCGCCCGCCGTGATGGTGCCCGCGTTGCCGGCGTTGCCGCCGCTCGAATAGTCTTCATCGGCCTTGCCGCTGCCGGCGTCCCCGCCCAGCAGGATGGCCGCGACGCCCGCGCCGGTGACCGGGGACGTTCCAGTCTGGTTGACCGTGACGGATCCGCCTTGCAGCGTGACGACCGCGCTGCTCGCGTTGCCGCCGGCCCCGCCGTTGCCCAGCCCGCCCGTGGCGCTATCGCCGCCATCACCGCCGTGCGATTCAGCCAGGATGCCGTAGAGCCCGGCGTTGCTGCCGGCACTGCCGTTTGCCCAGGTCCAGTTGACGGCCACCTGGCCGCTGTTCACGATCGAGACATTGCCCGCGCCGCCGCCGTAGTTTCCGCCGCCGTTGTACTGCGTCGCGCCGTAACCGCCGTTGCTGGCTGCCTGGATGCCGGCAAACCGGCCCGTGCCCATGAGCGTGGCCGTGATGGCGCCCGAGTTGGTGATGTGCGCGCCGGCCGATTGACCGCCGGGGCCATAGGGGTTGTGATCGTCATCGGTGCTTGCGCCCGCTCCGCCCTGGCTCAGGGCCGCCAGCGCGGCGCCGCCCGCGGTCGTGACCCCGGCCAACTGCGTCATGTCCACCGACCCCGTGTTGATCAGCGTGACGACCGAGGTGGTGCCGGCATTGCCGCCGCCGCCACCGTTCTCGTCGTTGCTGGACGAGGCGGCGTCGCCGCCGCGCATCTGCGCCAACAGGCCGTAGAGGATGCTGCTGGTGAAGAGGGCGCCGCTGGGCGACAGGGTGATGTTGCCGCTGTTGTTCACGTTCAGCCCGGCCGCGCTGTAGCCGTTCAGGCTGTTCGTGTTGCCTGGATTGCCAAAGGCCAGCACGGATAGGCCCGCAGGCGTGTAGGCGGTGACGGCCGCGCTGATGGAGGAGCTGGTCGTGACATTCATCACGGGCACCGGCGAATTGAATCCGCCGGGCGGTTGCACGACCACCGGGCTCCAGTACTGACTGGAAAAGTTGCAAGTCAGGGTGCCGTTGCCCCCCGGCGGACATGTCAACTGCGCCGATGCGGTGCCGGTCAGCAGCCCCCCCGCGATCGCGGCGGCAAGTTGGGTGAGTCGAAAGGGCGAGGCGCTGTGAGTCATACGGCTGTATCCAGTTTGCCCCCCGTGACGCGCATGGGTTGCTTAGGCAAAAAGGTCGAACCATACGGGTGATTCGTCCGGAACACATCCGCCTTTAGTCGTAGATGCCTCCGGCGCGCCTCGGGATCTGGCGGCCTGCTATTTCCGGACCCACTGCCCCAGCCCGCTGTCGTTGTAGTACTTGATGTCAAAGCCTTTGGCCTGCCCCTGATCCATCTTGAAGACGATGGATGCCCGCGACGCAATCATTTCGGCTTCGCCGGCCGGCGAAAACGCGAACGTGTCGCCGTCCCAGTGGCGCACGGGAAAGCGCATGTCCCTGGGGCCCAGCACCAGCGTCAGCGCGCCGTAGGCTTCCTCGATCCGGGCGGGGCCGTAATAGGGGTTGTCGAACGTGCCGGTGTATTGCGACAACGCTTTGGGTGCAGCCGGCTTGGCGGGATCGGGTTTTCCGGTCAGATCCGCTTGCGGTTCGAACAGCTTCTTCATGGCGCCGTGGTACGCCGCATACCAGTCGCGCGTGGATTTGCCGTACAGCGCCGTGTCGGTGAACGTGGCCGCCACGGCTTCCGCGGCGCCCACCGGCGCGCCATTGGTCAGCACGATGATGCCGATGCCGGCAGACGGCACGATGCGGAAGGTGGTTCCCGTGCCCACCAGGAAGGCGCCGGAATGCCCCATCGCAGGGCGTCCGCCGGTTTCGGTGTTGACGTTGAACCCGTAGCCATAGAAACCGGAACGCGATTTCAGATCGGGCGCGGGGGCGCTGAAGGCCTGCGGCGACAGCGCAGGCAGCAGCGCGCCGGGGGCGGCCAGCGGCTTGCCCTGATGTTGGCCGTCAGCCAGCAGCAGTTTCAGCCACTGCGCCAGATCCACCACCGTGGAGGACACGCCGCCCGCGGGCGCCTGCGCATCGGCGTTGCGCTTGCCCGCCTGCACGAAGCGGCCGTTCTGGTACGCGTGCAGCAAGGCGCGATTGGCGTGCGCCTCGAAGTCCGCGTAGCGATAACTGGTCGATGCCATGCCCAGCGGCTTGAAGAGCTGTTCGTCAGCCAGTTGCTCCCACGGGCGTCCCGCCGCGCGGGCGATGGCCTCGGCGCCGATCGTGGTGCTGAAGTTGGCGTAGTGGTACGACGTGCGGAAGGGGGTGAGCGGCAAGAGGCGCAGGCGCGCGATGACGTCGTTGCGGGAAAAGCCCAGGTCTTCCAGATCGTCGCCCGCCGTGGGGGGCAGCCCGGTGCGGTGCGCAAAGAAATCGCCGATGGTGGCGTGCTCGGACACATAGGCGTTGCTGAGCGCAAGGCCGGGCAGATGGCGCGACGCAGGGTCGTCCCACGTGGCCTTGCGCTGGGTGATCTCGATGGCGGCCACCGTCGCCGACAGCGATTTGGAAATGGACGCGATCTGGAACACGGTGTTGGCGTCCACCGGCGCTTGTTTGCCCACTTCGCGCGTGCCGTAGCCTTGCGTCAGCACCGTCTTGCCGTCGATGACAACCGCCACGGCCAGGCCCGGCACCTGGCTGCGTTCCATGATGTCCTTGATGACGCCGGGCAGTTCCGCGACGGCGCGCTCACGGCTGCCGGCCGGAATCGTGACTGCGTCCGCCGGCGGAAAGTCGGCGGGGGTGATCGGCACGGGCTGCGACCAGGCTGACGTGACGCCGCCCAGGGCAAGAACGATCGTTGCGGTGATGCGCGTGGTTGTGCTGTGCATGTTGGCCTCAGAATCCTGCTTGGTAAGCGATGCGAAAAACGCCCTGGTTCAGGCGCAGTGCCTGGTCGCGCTGATGCGTGATCCCGGCCTGCACGATCAACCCCACGGGCGTGACATAGGTGACTGCGCCCGATACTCCCCAATCCGTACTGTCCAGCAGGCCATGCCGGGCCAGCGCCTGGCCGCCGCCGGTCAGCTTGCGTACGGCGGCCGTCGCGGTGACCTGCCAGCGGTCTCGAGACAACGACACCGAGGTTACGCCATTGCCGTTGGAAACCGGCGCGCCGCGAAAGGCGCTGGAATAGGTAGCCTCGTTGAACCAGTTCAGGTTCCATCCATCATCCAGAGGCGTGTCGTAACTGAGGCGGGCCGACACCGTGTTGGCGCTTTTGCCCTGGTCCGGATCCAGGTGCAGGCGGCCGGCGTCCACCCCGCCCGATATGCCCGGCAAGCCGGGCAGGTCGCGAAAGTCGTACGAAAGGATGAACGACTTGAGCTGGTCGCTGAACCTCGGTGGCTCGTCGGGACCGAGCAGGCCGCCGTCCAGACTGAACCTGCGGTTCATCGCGGTGTTGTCGCGCTTGAATAGCAGGGCGGCCACGGAGTGCGTGCCGCGGCCCGACGTATCCAGGGTGTAGCGTCCGCCCACGCCGATCGAACCGCGAAACTCCGAGTTCTCGTTAAAGCCCGAGTACAGGCCGTCGACGACGTGCCAGGCGTCGCCAAAGCCCAGATCCATCTTGCCGCCATACAGCGCGTAGTTGTCGGCGGTGTAGGCGGCGAACAGGTTGTCCAGGTTCACGCCCAGATCGGAGAACGCGTTGTCTTTGGTGTCGTTGGTGGACGAGTTGAACGTGGCCTTGGTGCGGATCGAGAACTCGCGCGTCAGTTGCAGCACCAGCGCGGCCTCGGCGGTGGGCTGCACGCTGCTCCAGTGCGAGCGGGGAAGCTGGCCGTTGTCGTCGCGCACGCCGAAAAAACCCGTGTAGCCCGTCATCAGCAGAAACCTGCCGTTCAGGCGCGGATACGACTCGTCGCCGTCGGCCAGGTTGCTGTAGGGCGTGAGGAAGATCTCGGTCTTGAAGATGTCTCTCGCCTGCTGCGCCGACGCGCCGTGCGCGGCTGCGGCAAGCAGCGCCGCCGCCGCGGCCTGGCACAGCGCACGATGCAGACGCTTCACCGCGCCAGCTCAGCCGCCAGTTCGCGCACCTGCGCATGGATGTTGTTGAACATCCCGAAATTCACGCGGCTGGCGACGACGAACACGCCCAGATCGCGGTTGGGTGACAGCACCACGTACGACATGAAGCCGCCAATGCCGCCGCTCTTGCCCAGCAGCAGCGGCGTGCCGTTGCGCGGCAGCGTCACCACCCAGCCCAACCCCATGCCGTCGGCGTCCGTGACCTCCGTGCCGACAACGGATTTGAGCCCGTCGTACGGCAGCCACATCGTGTGCGCCAGCAGGGCGTTTTCGCGGGCCTGCTTGGCGCCGTCCAGATGCCAGCGCATCCAGCGCACCATGTCGTCGGCCGTGGAATAGACGCCGGCGCTGGCATACATGATGTCGGGCGCCACCGCATTGGGGTCGGGCTTGTCGAAGGGATCGAGGCCTGTCATCAGGCGCTTTTTCTGTGCCTCGGTCAGCACGTTGGTGGCATCGGTCATGCCGGCGGGCTTGAAGACCTCGTTGGCAAGCACGGTCGAATAGTCCGCGCCGCCGGCCTTGGCCAGCGCATCGCCCAGCAGGCCATAGCCCAGGTTTGAGTACAGCGTGGTGGTGCCGGGCGCATAGGCCGGCTTGTGGCTGCCCATCCACTTCCAGTAATAGGCGCGGTCGAAGGCGGCGAACGGATTATCCGAGGGTTTGGCGTCCGGGTTGGGCAGTTCGCGCGGCAGGCCGGCGGAATGCGTCGCCAGGTCCAGCAGCGTGATCGGGCGGCCGTTGGCGTCGACCATGGCGTTGTCGGGCGCGTATTTGGAGAGGGGATCGGTCAGCTTTAGCTTGCCCTTGGCCGCCAGCGACGCCAGCACGTCGCCCGCGAACACCTTGGATACCGACGCAATCCGGAAGATGGACTGGCCGTCGGGTTCGATGCCGCTGCCCGGCGCGGTTTCGCCGTAACCCTGGACGACCACGTCATTGCCGCGAACCGCCGCGATGATGAGGCCCGGCGCGCCGCCGTTCAGGTACAACTGCATGCCGGCCATGGACACGGCATCCTGCAAGGCCAGGTCGGCGGCCTGGGCCTGGACTGCGCCCAGTGCGCAGGCGGCGCTCAGGGCAAGTACGGGGATGCGCGGGAGAAGGCGGGACGTCAGCATGCGGATCTCTCTGAAGGGCGCGAGGAACGGGTGTCCCTCCGCATGCCGCGATGATCCCAAAATCCCGGTGCGCAGCCACCAGCGTCAGGACGAAACAACATCCCGGCGTGATGAATGGCATATTGGCGAGCGTTGTTGCCAGCGTTGTTGCCAGCGTTTCTGCCGGCGGTCCGGGCTCAGATTCCCATGCGTTCGCGCAGCGGCTTGCGGTACGAGCGGGACACCGGCCACGTTTCGTCCACGGCCCGCATCCGGATCTGCCACCGGTCGACGCTTCTGCGGTCCACGTCCATGACATGCAACGCGTTGGCAATGGCGGTGCGGTGCACGCGAAAGAACGTCTTTTCGGGCAACAGCGTGGACCAGACGCCGAGCGCGCGCGAGTCCAGCACCATCGAGCCGTCGTCCAGCCAGATTTCGCTGTAATTGCCGGCCGAGCGCACGCCCACGATGGCTTCCGGCTGCACGCCGCGGACGACGCCGCGCATGCTCAGATAGACGACTGATGCGGCGGGGTTGCCCAGCGGCGTCCGGGTGCGGCCGCTTCCGTACTTGGCATGTCCGATCAGGTTGGCGCATTGGTACAGCGCGCCGACCTCGCTGGCGGACCAGCGCCGGTGCCGCGCGGTGGTGTCGAAACCGATGATGCCTTGCAGCTTGCCGTCATGGCAGACCGGCACGCTGAGCACGCTCTTGTTGCCCTGGCGCTGGAATTCCGCCTGGATGGCGCGCGCGGTGCGCGGCAGGTCGTTGACGTCATGGATCGCGACCGCCTGGCCCTTGACCATGAACCGGTGCAGCCACGCGATCAGCGTGGTCGGCACGTCCTGCAGCTCGGCGACGAACGGTTCGGTCTGGCCGCGGCACCACTCATGGGTATTGCGCAGCCGCAGCATGTCGGGGCGGTACTCGATCATCCACGCCCGGTCGATGTCCGAGGTCTCGCCCATGTAGGCAAGCTGCGCCGAGATCGCGTCGTCCGCGGGCAGCTTGAGCAGGCTCATCGCGCAGTGATAGAGCCAGTCCGGTGTCGGGTTGGGGGGGAGCAGGGTGACGGGGTGAGTCTGGTACTGGCCAACATCATCCTTCACGGGCGGTTCCTTCTGAGGCGGCAGGGCGCTTCGGGGACGCGCTGACGAACGCGCGCGGCTCGGCGGGATTTTCCTACCGGCGGCGCGGTCTGACAACCGCCTGTTGCGATAGGCGGCCAGCTAGGTGTCTGACACCCTCTCAAGTTGCAGCGGACGTGCCCGTCGATTCGCGTTCGACGATCCGGAATCCCACGTCGATGACGGGCGCCGGCGGGGTCTCGTTGCGGCAGCGGGCCATCAGCACGCGCGCGGCCTGGGTTCCGATGTCTGCGCCGTCGATCTGCACGGTGGTCAGCGACGGCGCCAGGTGCGCGGCGAAGTCGGCCCCGCCGAATCCACAGACCGCCAGGTCTTGCGGCACGCGCAGGCCGCGCACGCGCGCCTCGGTCAGCACGCCTTCGGCCAGCGCGTCGGCGCTACAGAAGATCGCCTGCAGGCCGGGCGATTTGTCGAACAGTTCGGCGGCGGCGCGGCGGCCGGACGCCACGTTGCTGGGCGCCGGGACGACCGCCGTGGGCACGTCGTGGCCCAAGGTTTCCAGAAAGCCCGCGCGGCGCACCGCGGCGCGCTGGTCGTCGCCGGTAGCCAGGCCCACGTTGCGCCATCCCTTGGACAGGAAAAACTGGGCGACGGCGCT
>CBHWAL010000207.1:0-7782 GCA_966111495.1 uncultured Achromobacter sp.
TCCTGTTCGACGGCAAGTCGCTGGCGCAAACCAAGATCGGCTACGTGTTCCAGAACTACCGCGAAGCCATGTTCCCGTGGCTGCGCACCATCGACAACATCGCGTATCCGCTGCGCCTGGAAGGCCGCAGCAAGGCCCAGGTGGATGCGCGCGTCGAGGAACTGGTGGCCTCGTTCGACGTGAAGTTCGACCTGAACCGCTATCCGTATGAACTGTCTGGCGGACAGCAGCAGACGGCGTCCATCATGCGCGCGCTGGCCCCCGGACCCGAAGTGCTGTTTCTGGACGAACCGTTTTCCGCGCTGGATTTCGAGATGACGCTGTTCATCCGCGAAAAGCTGCAGGAAGTCTTTCTGCAGACCGGCACAACCATGCTGCTGGTCTCGCATGACCTGGAAGAAGCGGTGTATCTGGCGGACCAGGTGCTGCTGCTGACCAAGCGTCCCACGCGGGTCGCGGAGATTCTGGACTACACGGATGCGCGGCCTCGCACGGTAGAGACCCTGTCCGAGCCCAGCTTCATCCAGATGAAAAAGTTGAGCCTGGAAATCTTTCAGCGCGAAGTTCGCAAGTAATCCCACGCCCCCATCGGAAGCATTCGCCATGACACAGGAAACCATCGACCAATACGTGCGCAGCGCGCTGGCGCTGTCGGGATATGCGCTGCGCGAGTCCGCTGCCGAGCAGGTCGTGCAGCAGTTCTCGCGCATCCACGACATCGCGTCGACCTTCGCCGACGAGCCGCTGCCCGTGGAACTGGAATCCGCTTCGGTGTTCCGTCCGTGACCGGCCCGGCTCACGACATTGCGCGCCAGGTCCGCAGCGGCGAACGCAGCGCCGCGGCGGTGCTGGACGCCACGCTTGCCCGCGTGCGCGAGCGCGATCCCCGCTACAACTGCTTCACCGCCGTCACGGAAAGCCGTGCCCGGCAGGAGGCCCTGGCCATTGACGCCCGCCGCGCGCGGGGCGAAGCGCTGCCCCCGTTGGCGGGCGTGCCCTACGCCGTGAAAAACCTCTTCGATATCGCCGACGAGGTCACGCTGGCCGGCGGGCGTGTCAACGCGTCCAACCCGCCCGCGCGGCGCGACGCGTTGCTGGTCGAGCGGATGCGCGAAGCCGGCGCCGTGCTGATCGGCGCGCTCAACATGGACGAGCACGCCTATGGCTTCACCACGGAGAACACCCATTACGGCGCCTGCCGCAATCCCCACGACACATCGCGCATCGCGGGCGGCTCGTCTGGCGGCAGCGCCGCCGCCGTGGCCGGCGGACTGGTCCCGCTGACGCTGGGATCGGACACCAACGGATCGATCCGCGTGCCCGCCTCGCTGTGCGGCGTCTTCGGCCTGAAGCCCACCTTCGGCCGCCTGCCGCGCACTGGCTCCTTCCCGTTCGTGGGCAGCCTGGATCATCTTGGCCCCTTCGCGGGCAGCGCCAGCGACCTGGCCGCCGCCTACGACGCGCTGCAAGGCCCCGATGCCTCGGACGTCGCTTGCGCGCAGCACCCGGCAGCGCCCACGTTGCCGGCCATTGCCGACGGCGCAGGCGGGCTGCGCATCGCCGTGCTGGGCGGCTACTTTTCGGAATGGGCAGGTCCCCAGGCGCGCCGCGCCGTGGAAATCGCCGCGCGCGCCCTGGGCGCGACCGACGTGGTCGAGATGCCTGCCGCCGTGCAGGCGCGCTCTGCCGCCTTCATCATCACCGCGGCAGAAGGCGGCGCGCTGCACCGCCGCCGGCTCGTCACGCACTACGACTACTACGAACCGCACTCGCGCGACCGCCTGGTGGCTGGCAGCCTCATCCCCGCGGCGTGGGTGCAGCAGGCGCAGCGCGTGCGCCACCGCGCCTACCTCGAAACGCTGGCCCTCTTCGAACAATACGACGTCCTCATCGCCCCCGCGACGCCCGTCAGCGCCACGCCAATCGGCGCGGACTGGCTGACGCTCGCCGGCAAGCAACTGCCGGCACGCGCCAGCATGGGGCTGCTGACGCAACCGATTTCCGCCATCGGCCTGCCAGTCTGCACAGCGCCCACGTGGCCCGAATTGGACGAGGACGGCCACCTGCCGCTGGGCGTGCAGCTCATCGCTGCCCCCTGGCGCGAAGCCGATTGCCTGCGCGCCGCCCACGCACTGGAGCAGGCCGGCGCGGCCCGCACGCGGCCAGTCTGAATCGCCCACCTACCCTTCTATCGCAACGCCTGGAGCCTCGACATGGAAACCGCATTCGCCGCCATCGACATGCCCCGCACGCTGGCCGACTCCGCGTACACCACGCTCAAGCGCGACATCCTGGAGTTCCGGCTGGCCCCGGGCGACCGCTTCACCGAGACGGAGATCGCGGACCGCCTGCAGGTCAGCCGCACGCCCGTGCGCGAGGCGCTGTTCCGCCTGGAGCGCGAGGGCTATCTGGAAGTGCGGCAACGCAATGGATGGCTGGTCAAACCGCTGGACTTCGAGACGCTGGATCACTTCTATGAGCTGCGCAGCGTGCTCGAAGCGGCGGCAGTGCATGCGCTGTGCGCCCCGGGGCAGTCGCCCGATCCGCTGCTTGCGCTGCGTCCGCTCGCGGAGACATGGCTTGTCGACGAGGACGAGCGATCCAGCGATTGCGAATGGCTGGCCGACCTGGACGAGCGCTTTCACGTGGAATTGGTGGCGGCCGCTGGCAACCCTGAGATCGCGCGGGTTCACCGGGCTGCAACCGAGCGGATCCGCATCGTGCGCAGGCTCGACTTCACTCAGCCGGACCGCATCGGCACCACATACCGGGAACACGGCGCGATCCTGTCTGCCGTGCTGGCGCGCGACGGTGCGGGCGCGGCGGAGTTGCTGCGCGCACATATCAAGGACAGCCAAGACGCCGTGCGCAAGATCACGCTGCACCGGCTCTACGCCACCCGCCGTGCGAAGGCGGCGTAAAAGGCGGCGGGAAGGCGGCGGGAAGGCGGACTACAGAACGCTTCAGCTTGCGCGCAGCCAGCGATGCAGCACGCGCGAGATGACGGGTATGCAGACGAACACCATGATGGGCGTCAATATCACGCTTGTGATCAAGACGCGCCAGAACACCGGCAGGATGCTCAAGTGCTCGCTCACCAGCACCGAGAACACCAGCAGCACCGGAAAATACGCCAACCAGATGCTGACCGCCTGCTTCCAGCGCGGCGGCGTGCTGGCCTTTGGTGCAAACCAGCCGGCTGTGCCACTCACCCGATGTTCGTGACTCGCGCGCACCAGCGTCGCGCCACGTTCCAGCCACATGCGGCGCGGCAAGGATTTTTCCCACCGGTTCAGGCTGGCCTCGTCGGTAAAGCGCAGCACGATCTGGTACTCGTCGCCCCCTTCCGGGGGCTGCAGCACGCCAGACCCGAGAAACCCCGGAAAGCCCGCCGCCAGGATTTCGCCCTGGCGCATCCAGGACAGGAAATCGCTATAGCGCTCGGGCGCGATGTGCCGAGTCACCAGCATGGTGACCGGATTGGAAACGGCAGAATGAGACATGGCGGAACTCCTGGGCAGCGTGCAGCGTGTTATGCACGTTAACCCTAGCAATCCCCGTGCCAGCTTTGCGGCGCAGCATACGCCCCGCAGCAGCGCCGGCAGGCCCGATCGAATGAACAATTGCGCACCGCAACACACCCCATATTGGTGATAACCCTAAACAACGCACCGGTTCGGTGCATACGGAGATACGCAGCAATGGATATCAATCTGCCCGACGTCTTGGCCGAAGTCACGGCCGCCGTTGAACGCTACGAAGCCGCGCTGGTTTCGAACGATGTGCAGGTGCTCGACACCCTGTTCTGGAACAGCCCCCACACCTTGCGTTACGGCGCCGGCGAAAACCTCTACGGCTACGACGAGATCCGCGCCTTCCGCGCACAGCGCTCGCCGCAGGGCCTTGCAAGAGAGGTCCTGCGCACCGCCATCACCACCTATGGCCAAGACTTCGCCACCGCGAATCTGGAATTCCAGCGCGAAGGCAGCCCGCGCATGGGACGCCAAAGCCAGACCTGGATGCGCACGCCGCAGGGCTGGCGCGTAGTGGCGGCGCATGTCAGTTTGATGACTTGAGACGGTCATTCGCGTGCGCGTCGCCCCGTGCCAAGCGCACCATATGAATATGCGCAATCGGCATTGAGCCTCGGCCCGTGCAGGTCTACACTGGCTGTTCCTTTTTCCCTCGTTGGAGCACACGCTCATGAGCACCTACAAGATTGCAGTCTTCGTCGGAAGCCTACGTGCCGCCTCGATCAATCTGCGCCTGGCGCGTGCGCTGGAAAAGCTGGTTCCGGCCGACTTCAAGTTCGAGTATGTGAGCCTGGGCGACATCCCGCTCTACAACCAGGACAACGAGAACGACCTGCCCGCGCCCGCCGCCAAGCTCAAGCAGCAGATCGCCGACGCACAAGGCATCCTGTTTGTCTCGCCCGAACACAACCGCTCGGTCCCGACCGCCATCAAGAACGGCATCGACTGGGGCTCTCGCCCGTGGGGCCAAAACTCGTGGGCCGGCAAGGCCGTGGGCATCGTCGGCGCATCGCCCAGCGCCGCGGGCACCGCCATGATGCAGCAGCACCTGCGCAACATCCTGGCCGCCGAAGGCGCCAACGCCCTCACCACGCCGGAAGTCTTCCTGCAGTATTCCGAAGGCCTGGTCGACGACCAGTTCAACATCACCAACGAAGGCACCCGCAAATTCCTGCAGGGCTGGGTGGACCGCTACGTCGACTGGATCAAGAAATTCAACGCCTGATCTGCCGCCGACGCCGGCCACGCCCAAAACGTGCCGGCGCCGATCGCCCGACCTACCTCCGGGCGATCAAGCCCCTCGATTCGTCGAGGGGCTTTTTTTATCCGCGCCGCGTCGTTGTAGGACCAACTTTGGGGTCAGACACCCGACTTCGTCTGATATCTGAGGCCCTATGCCAATGTGGGACTGATGGGGGTGTCTGACACCAAGATGGATACCCGAGTGGAACTTATCCCCCTCAACTGTGGAGAAAGGTGAGGACAGCCTTGGGGCAGGTCCAAAATTCCCTGCCCCGCCAAGCACTTGCAGGGTGCGGGCAATAAATGCGCAATCATCCTTTTGGGCGATTTTCGGCGGAGTTATCCCCGTTTTTGGACGTCAGGTGCGGCGCAAACGTTGATCTCAAACGCCAATGTGGATTTGTCCCCGCGTTCTGTGGAAAAGCATGAGGACAGTATGCGCACAGGTTGAAAATCCTGTTTCATATCAACGCCCTGCGTGACGTGGTCACGAAAGGCCCAAACGCAGTTTGCCCGGGCCTGTGTTGTCCCCGCCAAATGTGGATAAGCCTGAGGACAGCCTAGGGGGAGTCTGCAAAAAGCCTTGCAGGTCAGTGACTTGCAGGTCGCGGGCAAGAAACGCTCACATGGCCGCGATGAAGCGGGCCGCGTTGTGGATGACTACCGCTTGGGAAAAAGCAGACAGGCTTGTCCCCATGGAATGTGGACAAGCCTCTGAACAGTCGCACAACAACTACAGAAACTCGTTATGCAACAGTCACTTGCGAGGTGCGATCAAGGAATGACCAACACTGGATCAGGAATCGCCTTCGAGGCGCATGCCGATCTTCAGTCCCACCTGCCAATGCGCCACCTTGCCGTCCTTGATGTGACCGCGTACTTCGGTGACCTCGAACCAATCGAGGTTGCGCAGGGTTTCGGATGCGCGCTCGATGGCTTTCGCGATCGCATCGTCGGAGGATTTGGTGGAAGAGCCCACCAACTCGATCTGCTTGTAGACATGATTCGACATAGCTCGTCTCCGCTGTGAGGTGAGTCGTGAATCGTCGGTGCGTGAGGCCGTGTTCCGGCGCTTACGACCGGCAATCCATTCGAACACACAGGATACCTGCGCAGCGATAGAGTGGTGTTACGAGTTCCGTCGCGTGGTCTCGACCGGCGACGGAATCGCTTTTGCAACGCGAAGCAAAGGAGGTCACCATGCCGGAACGAAAGACCATCGAACGCGCCAAACGCGACAAGCGCGAAGGCAAGTCGGCATCCACGCAGGCCGGCGAATTCGTGCGCGAGGAAATCGACAATGTGCGCGAGGGCAAGCACGGCGTGCGGTCCAGCAAGCAGGCGATCGCGATCGGCCTGTCCAAGGCGCGCCGCGCAGGTGTGAAGCTTGGCACGCCCGAGAAGGCCAGCGCCGAAACCAAGCGCAAGGCAGAGCAGGACACGCGCGCGGCGCATGATGGCCATCCGAAGTCGAGCACGCGCTCCAAGGCCGCAATCAAGGCGCTGAAAAAAGAAAGCACCAAGCCCGCGTCGAAGTCAGCGCTGTCACGCAACGCCACCAAGACGGCCAGCAAGCGCACGGCTGCGGACCGCTCGGCTGCCGCGCGCAAGGCAGCGGCGACCAAGGGCGCTTCGGGTCGCTCAGCCGCAGCCAAAAAGGCGGCGCGCACGCGTGCGGCGAACAAGCAGGCAGCGGGCGGGCATCATGCGGCACATTGATAGGGCGAATTGATGCGGAGTATCTGTGCCGCAGCCCCCCATCAACGCGCTGCTATCCCGCCTCGAACGCCTTGAACCGTTCCTGCAAGAACTCCCGCAACCGCCGCACCGCCGGCGACAGCAGCATGCGGTGCACGCACAGCAGGTATAGCGGCGACGGTTCGCTGACATAGCCGGCCAGCAGTTCGACCAGCCGGCCCGCGCGCAGGTCCGTCAACACGTCGTAGCGTGATTTGTACGCCACGCCGTGGCCGGCCAGCGCCCATCGCCGCACCAGATCGCCGTCATCGCCGACGCGATCGCCCTTGACCGGAATGGTGAAGCTGGTGCCTTCGTGCTCGAACGTCCAGCGGTCGTGCAGGGTCTCGCCGAGCACGAAGGACAGGCAGTTGTGGCGCCGCAAATCTGCCGGCGTTTGCGGCACACCATGCCGCGCCAGATACGCCGGCGCCGCGCACACCACGCGCCGGTTGTGCTCGGCAAGCGGTAGCGCCACCAGGCTTGAATCGTTGGGCGTGCCATAGCGCACGGCGATGTCGACCGGCTGCCGGTACAGGTCCGCCAGCCGGTCGCTGATGCGCAACTGGAAGCTGACGCGCGGATGCTGCCGCTGGAATTCATCCAGCCACGGCAGCAATACGTGGCGGCCTAGATCAGAAGGGATCGACACCGATAGCGTGCCGGCAATGTCCGTCTTGTCGCGAGCCATCGCATTCTTGCCAGCGTCGAGCGTGGAGATCGCAGAGCGCGCGTACTCCAGATAGCGCTCGCCGTCGCTCGTCAGGCGCAGGCTGCGCGTGGACCGCACGAAGAGCCCCGCGTCTCCAGCTCGTGTTCCAGCCGCTTGAGCGCGGCGCTGGCCACCGCCGGCGTCAGGTCGAGTTCGCGCGCGGCAGCGGAAAAGCTGCCCAGATCCGTCGCGGCGACAAAAATCCTCAAATCCTCGAATCGGACCAATTCGGCCTCATTTTCAAAAATTTATTGAAACTGCCTGCGATGCTAGCCCGTTTTTCCCTGGTGCGGTGTGGGTAATCATGCAGACATTCCCCGACACGCAAGGAGTCACCACATGAGAATCGAATTGAAGGGCAAGAAGGCATTGGTCACCGGATCGTCCGGGGGCATCGGCTTGGCCATCGCCACCGGACTGGCCGAAGCCGGGGCGCAGGTCGTCCTGCATGGCCGCAATGCGAGCAAGCTGGCGCAGGCCGCGCAGGCCATCACCCAGCAGGTGGCAGGCGCGCAGATCACCACCGCCACGCCAAGCTCCGTCACCCAGGGCGGTGGC
>CBHWAL010000208.1:0-7781 GCA_966111495.1 uncultured Achromobacter sp.
CGACGACGACAGATTCATCAGCTTGCGCGCCACCACGGCGCCGTTGCGGAACGCCGGCCGCTCAACGATGCGGTTCACGCCCACGATGCCGACCTCGGGGTGGTTGATCACCGGCGTGGTGACGATGCCGCCCAAGGGGCCCAGGCTGGTGATGGTGATCGTCGAGCCGGACAGTTCGTCGCGCCCGGCCGAGCCGCTGCGGACCGCCTGCGCCAGCCGCGTGATCTCGGCCGCCATGGACCAGATGTCGCGCGCCTCGGCATGGCGCATCACCGGCACCATCAGGCCGCCGTCGCTTTGCGTGGCGATGCCGATGTGCACCGCGCCATAGCGCGTCACCACCCCGCCCTCGTCGTCGTAGCGCGCGTTGATCTGCGGAAAATCGCGCAGCGCCACCACCATTGCGCGGGCCAGGAGCGGCAGCAGCGTCAGCTTGCCGCGCGACTCGCCCCACTTGGCGTTCAACTGCACGCGCAAGTCTTCGAGTTCGGTCACGTCGATTTCCTCGACGTAGCTGAAGTGCGGGATGCGGCGTTTGGATTCGGCCATCTTCTGCGCGATCTTCCTGCGCAGCCCGATGACGGGCACGGCGTCTTCGTCGTTGCGTTCAGCGTAGGCCGAGCCGCTGCGCGCGCTGCTGGCCGAGCCCTGCCCTTGCAGCCAGGCGTCCAGGTCTTCATGCAGGATGCGACCGGCCGGGCCGCTGCCTTGCACGAAGCGCAGTTCGACGCCCAGGTCCCACGCGCGCTTGCGCACGGCGGGCGAAGCCAGCGGCTTTTCGCCGGGCTGGCGGACTGTGGCGGGCGCGCCGCCGGATTTGCGCGCGGCCGGCGACTTGGCCGACGCCGGCGCGGAGCCGGATGCGGATGCGGATGCGGATGCGGATGCGGATGCGGATGACTTGGCCGGCATGGCAGTTGCGGGCGTCGCCACGCCGGGCGTCGCCACGCCACTTTCCACCAGAGTCGGACCTCCCGCACGCTGCGCCCCATCGGCAGCAATCCCGCCAGCCGCAGGCACAGCCGCCTTCGCTGCCGGCGATGCCGCCGCAGCACCCGCCTTCACATTCCCTTCGCCTTCAACTTCAAGCCGGATCAGCTCCCCGCCCACGGCCATCACCTGGCCCACGTCACCGCCCAGCGAAATCACCTTGCCAACCACCGGCGAGGGAATCTCGACCGTGGCCTTGTCCGTCATGACGTCGGCCAACGGCTGGTCTTCGGCGACGGTGTCGCCCACCTTGACGTGCCAGCCCACCAGCTCGACCTCTGCGATGCCTTCGCCGATGTCGGGCATCTTGATGATATGAATCCCCATGTCATGCCTCCATCGCGCGTTTGAACGCTTCGCCGACCCGGCGCGGGCCGGGGAAGTACGCCCATTCCTGCGCGTGCGGATAGGGAGTGTCCCAACCGGTCACGCGCTCGACGGGCGCCTCCAGATGATGGAAGCAGTGTTCCTGCACCAGGGAAATCAGTTCCGCGCCAAAGCCGCAGGTGCGCGTGGCCTCGTGCACGACCACGCAGCGCCCGGTCTTCTTGACCGAGTTGACGATGGCGTCCAGATCCAGCGGCCAGAGGCTGCGCAGGTCGATGATTTCGGCGTCGATGCCGGTTTCCTCGGCCGCGGTCAGCGACACGTGCACGGTGGTGCCGTAGGTCAGCACCGTCAGTTCCGACCCCGGACGCACGATGGCGGCCGACTCCAGCGGCACGGTGTAGTAGCCGGTGGGCACGACGCTGCCGGGGCGTCCGGTCCACGGCGTGACGGGACGGTCATGGTGGCCGTCGAACGGGCCGTTGTAGAGGCGCTTGGGTTCCAGGAAGATCACCGGATCGTCGTTCTCGATGGCGGCGATCAGGAGCCCTTTCGCGTCATACGGATTGGACGGCATCACCGTGCGCAGCCCGCATACCTGCGTGAACATGGCCTCGGGGCTCTGGCTGTGCGTCTGCCCGCCGTAGATGCCGCCGCCGCAGGGCATGCGGATGGTCATGGGGGCAATGAATTCGCCCACCGAGCGGTAGCGCAGGCGGGCCGCCTCGGACACGATCTGGTCCGAGGCCGGATAGAAGTAGTCGGCGAACTGGATCTCGCACACGGGGCGCAGGCCGTAGGCGCCCATGCCCACCGCCACGCCGACGATGCCGCCTTCGGAAATGGGGGTGTCGAACACGCGCGAGCTGCCGAACTTGGCCTGCAGGCCTTCGGTGCAACGGAACACGCCTCCGAAGTAGCCGACGTCCTGCCCGAACACCACGACGTTGTTGTCGCGCTCAAGCATGACATCCATGGCCGAGCGCAAAGCCTGGATCATGGTCATCGGCGCCGAGGCCGGACCAGCGTTGTTATCGATTGCCATGGTCAGACTCCGAGCTGCTGGCGCTGCCGGCGCAGATGCTCCGGCATGTCCTTGTACACGTCTTCAAAAATGCTGGCGGCGCTGGGGACGTGGCCGTCCACCAGGGTGCCGTAGCTCTCTGCTTCCTTCTGGGCCGCCAGGATCTCGGCGTCGAGTTCGGCGCGGACTGCGTCGTGCTCGGCGTCGGACCAGATGCCCAACAGGATGAGGTGTTTCTTGAAGCGCTCGATCGGGTCACCAAGCGGGAAGTGGCTCCAGTCGTCGCCCGGACGGTACTTGGTGGGGTCGTCGGAGGTGGAGTGCGGACCGGCGCGGTACGTCACCCACTCGATCAGCGTCGGGCCGAGGTTGCGGCGGGCGCGCTCGGCGGCCCAGATTGACGCGGAATAGACCGCCAGGAAATCGTTGCCGTCCACCCGCAGCGACGCGATGCCGCAGCCCACGCCGCGGCCCGCGAAGGTCGCGCCCTCGCCGCCGGCGATCGCCTGGAAGGTGGAAATGGCCCATTGGTTGTTGACCACGTTCAGGATGACCGGCGCGCGGTAGACGTGCGCGAAGGTCAGCGCCGTGTGGAAGTCGGCTTCGGCGGTGGCGCCGTCGCCAATCCAGGCCGAGGCAATGCGCGTGTCGCCCTTGATGGCCGACGCCATGGCCCAGCCCACCGCCTGGATGAACTGCGTGGCCAGGTTGCCCGAAATCGTAAAGAAGCCGTTTTCGCGGTCGGAATACATGACCGGCAGCTGACGGCCCTTGAGCGGGTCGCGCTCGTTGGACATGAGCTGGCACATCATCGTCACCAGCGACACGTCGCGCGACAACAGAATGCTTTGCTGGCGATAGGTGGGAAAGCACATATCCCCCTTTTCCAGCGCCATGGCGTGGGCGGTGCCAATGGCCTCCTCGCCCAGGCTCTGCATGTAGAACGAAATCTTCTTCTTGCGCTGCGCCGTCAGCATGCGCCCGTCGAAGATGCGCGTCTTGAGCATCGCCCGCATGCCGGCGCGCAGCAGATCGTGGCTGATCTCGGGCGCCCAGGGCCCGACGGCGCGGCCGTGCTCGTCGATGACGCGGACCAGGCTGTAGGCCAATGGACCGGTGTCGACCGCGGCAACATCAATGGGGGGTTTGGGCACCTCGCCGGGCGGCGAAAGATGCAGATAGGAAAAGTCTGTCTTGCAACCCGGTCGCCCTGTCGGCTCGGGGACGTGCAACTTCAGCGGCCCATATTGGCTCATGTATTGTCTCCACGCTTGATCGTGTCATGCGTTTTCTTCCTACCAAGGCGTTGCCAGAGGCGTGTGACCTCGGACGCTGCCGTCGACGGCTTGCGCCCGGGGATACTTGGGCAAAGCCGTTGACGAGATTAGCACAGGGGACAGGGCCGATGAGCGGGCCGCGCGGCCTCTGAGGGCCGCATTGGACTACGGGTTTTCCTCAGGCGGCGCCGGTCCACTCCGTGACGAATTCACGGTAGTCCGGACGCTTGGCGGGCGGCACCGCGCACGCAGGCGTGCCGACGGCCAAAAAGCCCAGGAACCGGTAGTCCAGCGCGTCCAGGCCCAGCGCGTCCTGCACCTCTTCAACGTACGTGCCCAGGCCGGTGCTCCAGAACGCGGCGTAGCCCAGCATGTGGACGGCGTTCAGGATGTTCATCACCGAGCAACCGGCGGCCAGCAGCTGTTCCTGTTCGGGGATCTTGGTGTTGCCATGGGCGATCTTCTGGGCCACGGCGATGAACAGCGGCACGCTGGCCATCCATTCACGAACGGACTTTTCCTTTTCGGGCGTCATGCGCGGATCGCCGCTGCGCTTGACGGCGTCCAGCGCCGTGTCCGCCAGCTTGCCGATGGCCTCGCCCTGAATCACGACATAGCGCCACGGACGCAGCGCGCCATGATCGGGGGCCGACATGGCAGCCTGCAGGATCTGTTCGAGTTCGTCGGGTTTGGGCGCCGGCGCCCGCAGGAGCTTGAAGGAGCGGCGCGACGTCAGGGCGTGGAGCGGTGTGGCGGTCTGGTTTACGGTCATTGATCGATGCGCAAATGGGAAAGAAACAGATTCTCATAGTACGCGATGACGTCTGACCGGTCGCTGATCCCCCGGACTGCAACAAGGGCATCCGGGCGGCGCGCTCAGCCCAGGTGGGTGTGCCGCTCCTGCCGCTCTTCGACCTGCATTTCGCTCAGTCCGTGCAGGATGCCGCAGTCGTCCGAGTCGGGCCGCGCCGACTGGCAGCGCTGGCGCAGCTCGGTCAATTGGGCCTTTAGCTGCATCAATTCGGCGATGCGCTCGTCGACGTGCGAGATGTGCTCGTCAAAGAGCTGGTTGATGGGGCCGCAGCCGGTGCGATGGTTGTCGGCCACGGAAAGGATGGCGCGGATTTCGTCCTGCGTCATGTCCAGCGCGCGGCAGTTGCGGATGAGGCGCAGGCGCTCAAGATGCATCTGGCCATAGGTGCGGTAATTGTTCAGCCCGCGCTCCGGGGCGGGCAGCAGCCCCTCTTTTTCGTAATACCTGACGGTTTCGACCGTGGTGCCGGCCGCCGTGGCCAATTCGCCGATACGCATCGCTGCCTCCCGGATCAGATCCGATGATTAGGGGTTGACCCTATAGTAACTCCAAGGTGTGGAATTGCGTCATCAGCATATTTGAAGGGTCAAGCGGATGTCTTTACCTCCGGTCAAACAACGCGAACATCAGTCGGACGGGCACGGCGGCGCCTGCTGCGGTGGCGAGCACGACCACCACGACCACGGTCACAGTCACGATCATGGTCACAGTCATGACCACGGTCAGGGTCACAGTCATCAGCAAGGTGCCGACGCCTGCTGCGGCCACGCGCACGGCGATGCCGTCTTGCAGCCGGCCGCCGCCACGACGCTCATCGCCGGCCCCGGCCAGTTGCTGGCCCGCCTGCGCATCGGACAGATGGACTGCCCCACCGAGGAAACGCTGATCCGCAAGAAGCTGGACGGGGTGGACGGCGTGCATGCGCTGGACTTCAACCTGATGCAGCGCATCCTGACCGTCGTCCATGCCGAAGGCGCGCTGGACCGCATCGTCGCCGCCATCAAGTCGCTGGACATGACGCCCGAGCCCCTGGCCGACGGCGCGGCGGCCGCCCCTGCCCCCGCCGCCAAAAAGGTGAATTGGTGGCTGATCGGCGGCGCGGGCGTGCTGGCTGGGCTGTCCGAGTTTTCGCATTTTGCCGGCGGCCCGCTGTTGCTGACCGCCGCGCTGGCCGTGGCCGCCATCCTGGCCTGCGGCATCACTACCTACCGCAAGGGCTGGATCGCCGTGCGCAACGGCAACCTGAACATCAACGCGCTGATGAGCATCGCCGTCACCGGCGCCGTGCTGATCGGCCAGTGGCCCGAAGCGGCCATGGTGATGTTCCTGTTCAACGTGGCCGAACTGATCGAAGCCCGCTCGCTGGACCGGGCGCGCAACGCCGTGCGCGGTCTGCTGGACCTGGCGCCCGACACCGCCACGCTGCGCCAGCCGGACGGCAGCTGGGTGGAAGTGCCCGCCGCGTCGCTGCAGCCGGGCGGCATCGTGCGCGTGCGGCCGGGCGAGCGCATCGCCGCCGACGGCATCGTGGTTAACGGCACGTCGGCCGTGGACCAGTCGCCCATCACGGGCGAAAGCCTGCCCGTCGAAAAGGCCCAGGACGATCCGGTGTTCGCGGCCACCGTCAACACCTCCGGTTCCTTTGAATACCGCGTGACCGCCGCGGCCGGCAACACCACGCTGGCGCGCATCATCCACGCGGTGGAACAGGCGCAGGGCGCGCGCGCCCCCACTCAGCGCTTCATCGACCGGTTCTCGCGCATCTACACGCCCGCCGTCGTGGCCATCGCGGCGGCCGTGGCCGTGCTGCCGCCGCTGCTGTGGGGCCAGCCGTGGTTCGATGCCATCTACCGCGCGCTGGCGCTCTTGATCATCGCCTGCCCGTGCGCGCTGGTGATCTCCACGCCTGTCAGCATCGTCAGCGGCCTGACCGCCGCCTCGCGCCGCGGCATCCTCATCAAGGGCGGCGTCTATCTTGAGGAAGGGCGCAACCTGAAATGGCTGGCGCTGGACAAGACCGGCACGCTGACGCACGGCAAGCCGGTGCAGACCTACCTGCAGGACTGGGACGCGCCGGCCCCCGGGTCTGAATCTGCCCCTCACCCCGCCGCCCTGATCGCCGCGAGCCTGGCTGCCCGGTCCGACCACCCCGTGTCGCTCGCCGTGGCAAACGCCGCGCGCGAGGCCGGCAGCGCGCTGCTGGAGGTCGACGCCTTCACCGCCCTGCCCGGCCGCGGCGTCAGCGGCCAAGTGGGCGGCCAGACCTACCATCTGGGCAACCGCCGTCTGATGCGCGAACTGGGCGTGTCCAACACTGCGCTCGACGCTCGCTTTGACGAACTGGAAAGCCAGGGCAAGAGCGTCATCGCGCTGTCCGACGGCAGCCGCGTGCTGGCGCTGGCGGCCGTGGCCGACACGGTCAAACCCACCAGCGCCCAGGCCATCGCCGACCTGCACGGACTGGGCGTGCGCACCCTCATGCTGACGGGCGACAACACGCCGACCGCGCAGGCCATCGCGCGTCAGGTCGGCATCGACGAGGCGCGCGGCGACCAACTGCCCGAGGACAAACTGACCGCCATTGAAGGCAAGCTCGCGCCGAACGTGCGGGTCGGCATGGTGGGCGACGGCATCAATGACGCGCCTGCGCTGGCCCGCGCCGACATCGGCTTTGCGATGGGCGCGGCCGGCACCGGCACGGCCATCGAGACTGCCGACGTGGCGCTGATGGACGACGACCTGCGCAAGATCGGCACCTTCCTGCGCCTGTCGCGCGCCACGCACCGCGTGCTGGTTCAGAACATCGCGCTGGCGCTGGGGATCAAGGTGGTGTTCCTGGCCCTGGCCGTGACGGGCCACGCGACGCTGTGGATGGCAGTCTTTGCCGATGTGGGCGCGAGCCTCTTGGTGGTGGCCAACGGCCTGCGGCTGCTGCGCGCCGCGCCTGCCAGCCGCTGATCGGCACGGGCGGCGTCAATCCGGCGCCGCCCCGCCGCCACAGCCCCCGCGGCGAATGCCCGTATGATGGCGAAAAACAGAGCCGCCCCGCGCGCCATCAAGGAGACTCCCGCTTGTCCGCAGGTTCGCATTCGCCCATCCCGGAAACGTTTCCCACCTTTGAATCGTCGGATTTCTCGGGAGAGGAATCCTTCTATTTCGACCTCGTGCGTCTGCAGGACCACGACGACATTCCGCGCGGCTTCCTGCACCGGCACCGCTATTACCACCTGCTGTGGATGACCGAGGCACAGGGCACGCACCTGCTGGACTTCGAGCAGCACGCGGTGCGCGATCACTCGGTCTTCTTCCTGTCCCCGGGCCAGATCCACGCGTGGACGTCGTCGGTGAA
>CBHWAL010000209.1:0-7776 GCA_966111495.1 uncultured Achromobacter sp.
TGCTGATCAAGGGCGAGCCCGGCACCGGCAAGACCATGCTGGCCGAGGAAGTCGCCGCCGCGCTGGGCATGCCGCTGCTGCAATGGCATATCAAGTCGACCACCAAGGCGCAGCAGGGCCTGTACGAGTACGACGCCGTGTCGCGCCTGCGCGATTCCCAGCTGGGCGACGACCGCGTCCACGACATCCGCAACTACATCGTCAAGGGCGTGCTGTGGCAGGCCTTCGAAGCTGACCAGCAGGTGGTGCTGCTGATCGACGAGATCGACAAGGCCGACATCGAATTCCCCAATGACCTGCTGCGCGAGCTGGACCGCATGGAGTTCCATGTGTACGAAACGCGCGAGACCATCGCCGCGCGCCACCGTCCGCTCGTCATCATCACGTCCAACAACGAGAAGGACCTGCCCGACGCGTTCCTGCGCCGCTGCTTCTTTCACTACATCCGCTTCCCGGACCGCGAGACGATGCGCGACATCGTGGCCGTCCACTATCCGGATCTGAAGCAGGACGTGCTGCGCGCCGCGCTGGACACGTTCTTCTCGCTGCGCGATGCGCCCGGGCTGAAGAAAAAGCCGTCCACGTCCGAACTGCTGGATTGGCTGCGCCTCTTGCTGGCCGAAGACGTCACGGCCGCGCAGATCGACGCGCACACGGCCACCGCCGTGCCGCTGATGGCCGGCGCGCTGCTCAAGAACGAGCAGGACGTGCATCTGCTCGAACGCCTGGCGGCCAT
The DNA here is from genome assembly GCA_966111495.1 of uncultured Achromobacter sp. Lineage (GTDB taxonomy): Bacteria > Pseudomonadota > Gammaproteobacteria > Burkholderiales > Burkholderiaceae_B > Achromobacter. The sequence goes on from CBHWAL010000209.1 coordinate 737, forward strand.
GACGCGCGGCGGCCAACGCCGCTGATCCGGCATCCACGGGCGGCCCGCACATGCTGATCGACTTCTTCTATCACCTACGGGCGCACAAGCTGCCCGTCTCGGTCAAGGAATACCTGACGCTGGTCGACGCCCTGCGCCAGGACCTGATGTCGCCCACGCTGGACGAGTTCTACTTCCTGGCGCGCGCCACGCTGGTCAAGGACGAGTCCCTTTACGACCGCTACGACAAGGCCTTCGGCGCGTATTACCGCGGCATCGAAGCCGCACTGCCCGCGGGCAAGGACATCCCGCTCGACTGGCTGATCAAGCAGTTCGAAAAAAGTCTTTCGCCCGAAGAAAAGGCCGCCATCGAAAAGCACGGCTGGGACAAGCTGATGGAGCTCTTCAAGGAGCGCCTGGACGAGCAAAAGGAACGCCACGCGGGCGGCAGCAAGTGGATCGGAACGGGCGGCACCTCACCTTTCGGCAACGGCGGCTATCACCCCGAAGGCATCCGCGTGGGCGGCGCATCGGCCGGCAATCGCACGGCGGTCAAGGTCTGGGACATGCGCCAGTTCAAGGACTACGACGACCAGGTCGAACTGGGCACGCGCAATTTCAAGGTGGCCCTGCGCCGCCTGCGCCGCTTCGCGCGCCAGGGCGCCGAACTGGAACTGGATCTGGACGACACCATAGCCAGCACGGCGCGCAACGCGGGCCATCTGGACCTGCGCATGATCCCGGAGCGCCACAACACGGTGAAGGTGCTAATGCTGCTGGACGTGGGCGGCAGCATGGACGATCACATCGGCCGCGTCGAGGAACTGTTCTCGGCGGCCCGCAGCGAGTTCCGCAATCTCGAGGTCTATTACTTTCACAACTGCCCGTACGAGAGCCTGTGGCAAAGCAACCGCCGCCGTCAGAACGGCGACGCCACGATGAGCCCTTACGAGATCCTGCAGCCGGGCGGTTCCGTCGAGCACTACAACAAGGAACCGGGCGCCGAATGGATGCGCCGGTTGCTGGACGCCTGGCCCAAATCGGTGTGGTTGAATCCCGAGCCCACGGCTTCCTGGCAGTACCGCCAGTCCATTGCGCTGATGCGCGACATCATGCAGGACCGCATGTATCCCGTCACGGTTGCCGGCCTGGAGCAGGCGATGCGGGTGCTCTCGAAATAGCACCGCAGGCGCGGCGGCGATACTGCCGCCGCGGTTGGCGTTCTTAGCCGTCGACCGGGTTTTCCGGCGTCTCCAGCGTCAATTGATAGAACGCCAGATCGAGCCACCGGCCGAACTTGAAACCCGCCTGGCGGATCGTGCCAGCGTGCACAAACCCCAGCTTTTCGTGCAGGCGGATGCTGCCCTGGTTCGAGGCGTCGATACCGCCAACCATCACATGCACGCCCCCGGCGCGCGCCCGCTCTATCAGGATGGCCATCATCGCTTCGCCCAGGCCGCGGCCGCGAAAGCGCCCGTCCACATACACGGAATGCTCGACCGAATACTTGAAGGCGGGAAACGCGCGAAACGTGCCGTAGCTGGCAAACGCCATCAATTCGCCGTCCGCATTTTCCAGTCCGACGACGGGAAACCCGCCCTGTTGCTTGGCCTTGAACCATCCGTCCATGGCCTCGCGCGGCCGCGGCTTGTAGTCGTACAGCGCGGTGGACGTCGCGATGGCGTCATTGAAGATGGCCAGGATCTGGTCGGCGTGGCGCTCGTGCGTGCAGTCGACCAGCGTGGCGCCTTGCGGGGCGTGGAGTTCGGCGGGCGTTTTCATGGCGGGAATTTTAGCGACCGCGGCCCGCGCCGCCTACCGGCACAACGCGGGCGAAAAAAAACCGGCGATGACGCCGGTTCAGTGAAACGTTGCCGCTTCTGGCCACTCTCAGGCGGCGCGGCTCTCCACAGATCGATGCGCGCCCGTACTCATGTGGCGCAAACCGGGGCACTGCCGCCAAGACAATTCGTCGGCGTCCATGTCCAGGTCGAACAAATCTTGCGCGGCGGGCCACGGATGGGAGCGCGCGGTGGCGCCCTCCATTTCAAGCACATGGCCGGCAAATCCGCGAGGCGATCCACCGCACTCCGCGAAATACCGCTGCGTACTCAGGTCCACCACATAGGTGGTCATGTCATGGGTCAATATGGCCACGTATTGGCCGTCATCACTGGCATAAGCGTATTGAAACTGTCCTTTGATGCCATCGCCCTGGGGGGCGTTACCCGTCTGTTGGTACACGCCCCGGGTGACTTTTTCGGTCAGCTGGGGTGGTCCCGCCTTAGATGGCGCCGGCCGGTGGCGGGCGGCGAAGGCGCGAACGACAAGCACCGGCGCCGCGTCAAGGCAGCGTCTGGCGTTGGACGGGAAGCCGGTAAGACGGCCGTCGCGCATCCCGTCAGCAACAGCTAATGCGTCCTTAAAAGCTTACACCCGGGACCGGAAGTGGTTCAAATCCCCTGGGAAATCTGGACTGCTGCATCGCACCATCAATACGGGCGCGGCTTGGCCTCGCATCAAGCCGCCGAAAATAGGTCACCCTCGATGGCGCCGCCCGATTGTCGCCGCTGGCGCCACGCCTCGCGGCCCAGGCGGTACAGCACATGCGCGCGTAGCGGATGTCCCGCCGGCACGGCGGGGTGATCGATAGGCTCCGGTTCCGCGGCCATGCCCAGACGGTCCATCACGGCGCGCGATCGCAGGTTGCCCGTGGCCGTGAAGGCGACGATTTCATCTGTGCCCACCTGTTCGAAGCCCACCCGCAAGGCAGCGTCAGCGGCTTCGCTGGCGTAGCCCCGTCCCCAGAAGGGTTGCGCAAGGCGCCAGCCGATCTCCACGCCGGGCGCAAACGGCAGGACGGGCGCCAGCGGCTTGATGCCGACGAAACCAATGAACGGCGCCACACCCGGCACTTCCACGGCCCAGAAGCCCCAGCCGTGCTCGTCAATGCCCGCGGCCAGCCTGTCGGCCAGAGCGTCGCTTTCCTGAGGCGTCATCGGCAACAGGAACTGCGTCACGTGCGGGTCAGCGTTAAGGGCGGCGAAAGGTTTGCGGTCGGCAGCGCGCCATTGGCGCAGCACGAGGCGGGGCGTTTCGACTTCGACGGTCAGGGACATATCAACTTCCTCGGCATGGCGGCGGGCCGCCTGAACCATTGCCAACGTATACACTCCAACGGATTCTGCCATGCCAAAGGAATAGTCCGCCATGCGCTTGTCCCTGTCGAAGCTGCCGCGCCCGCTAGGCGTGCTGCTGTTTTCCTCCTTCCTGGCCTTTCAGGCCGGAGCCGCCAGCCTGCCGGCCGGCGTCACGGAGGCCGCCTCGATCGAAGGCATCACCGAATACCGACTGGCCAATGGCCTGCGGGTGCTCCTGGTACCCGACGAATCCAAGCCGTCCACCACGGTCAACATGACGTACCTGGTGGGCTCGCGCAACGAAAACTACGGCCAGACCGGCATGGCGCACCTGCTGGAGCACATGCTGTTCAAGGGCACGTCGACCACCCGCAACGCGATGGGCGAGTTCTCACGCCGCGGATTGCAAGCCAACGGCTCGACGTCCAGCGACCGAACCAATTACTTCGCCAGCTTCGCGGCCAACCCCGAGACGCTGAAGTGGTACCTCGGCTGGCAGGCCGATGCGATGGTCAATTCGCTGATCGCCAAGGAAGACCTGGACTCGGAAATGACCGTGGTCCGCAACGAGATGGAAAGCGGCGAGAACAACCCGGTCCGCATCCTGATGCAGAAGATGCAGGCCGCCGCCTACCAGTGGCACAGCTACGGCAAGAACACGATCGGCGCGCGCTCCGACGTCGAAAACGTGGACATCGGCCAGCTCCGCGCCTTCTACCACGAGTACTACCAGCCCGATAACGCCGTGCTGATCGTGGCGGGTAAGTTCGATCCTCAGACGACGCTGGCGGACATCGAGGCCACGCTGGGCAAGCTGCCCAAGCCCGACCGCAAGCTGCCGCCGGAATACACGGTGGAGCCGACGCAGGACGGCGAGCGCTCGGTGACGCTGCGCCGCACCGGCGGCACGCCGCTGGTCGCGGCGATGTATCACGTTCCGGCCGGCGCCAGCGCGGATTTCGTGCCGTTTGACCTGGCCACCACGATCCTGGCCGACACGCCGTCGGGTCGCCTCTACCATGCCCTGGTGCCGACCAAGCTGGCCTCGGGCGTGTTCGGCTTCACGATGGAAAACCTGGACCCGGGCCTGGCGATGTTCGCCGCCCAACTGACGCCGGGCAAGGATCTGGACGCGGCGATGAAGGCGCTGACAGGGACGCTGGAGTCGCTCGGCAAGAAGCCTTTCACGGAGCAGGAACTGGACCGTGCGCGCAGCAAGTGGCTGACGTCGTGGGAACAAACCTATAGCGATCCGGAGCAGGTGGGCGTGGCGCTGTCCGAGGCGATCGCCGCGGGCGACTGGCGCCTGTTCTTCCTGCAGCGCGACCGCGCGCGCAAGGCAACGCTGGCCGAAGTGCAAAAGGCCGCGACGACGTATCTGGTGCAGAGCAACCGCATCGAAGGCCGCTACATTCCGACCGAAAAGCCGGTGCGTGCGCCGCAGACGGAGCGCGTGGACCTCACGGCCGTGTTCAAGGATTACAAGGGCGATCCGGACTTCAAGGCGGCATCGGCATTCGATCCCTCGCCGGCCAACATCGACAAGCTGACGCAACGCACGACGCTTGACCTGCCCAATGGCCCGGTGAAGCTGGCGCTGCTGCCCAAGGCGACGCGCGGCAGCCGTGTGCAGGCGCAGATGCTGATCCAGTTCGGCAACGAGAAGGACCTGCTGGGCCAGCGCGTGAATTCCAGCGCAGCCGCGGACCTGCTGCTGCGTGGCACGGACAAGCTGTCGCGCCAGGATATCCAGGACCGTCTGGACAAGCTGCAAGCTGAACTTGGTTTCAGCGGTGGCGGCACGACGCTGAAGGTGGCGATGTCGACCAAGGGCGAGAACCTGCCGGAGCTGACGGCGTTGGCGCTTGAGATCATCCGCAACGCCAGCTTCCCGAAGGAACAGGTCGAGGAATATCAACGCCAGCTTGAAACGTCGATCCAGAACGCGATGACGGAGCCTTCGGCCCTGGCCGGACGCGCGTTGGCCCGCCACGACAATCCGTGGCCTACGGACGACCTGCGTTACGTGCCGACGTTCGAGGAATCGCTGGCGAGCGTACGCGGCCTGAACCGCGATGCACTGGCAAAGTTCCACGCCAAGTTCTACGGTGCGGGCGATATCGAGTTCTCGGCGGTGGGCGATTTCGAACCCGCAGCGGTGGAAAAGTCGCTTCGCACGGGACTGGCCAACTGGAAGAAGGCGCCGGCCTACACCCGCGTGCCGAACCCGTACCGCGATGTGCCGGCCAAGCAATTCGATATCGATACGCCGGACAAGGCCAATGCGTTCTATCTGTCGCGCATGCCGCTGAAGCTGCAGGATACGAACGAGGATTATGCGGCGCTGTACCTGGCCAACTACCTGTTCGGTGCGTCGGAAACGTCGCGCTTGTGGAACCGGGTGCGCGAGACGGAAGGCCTGTCCTACAACGTGCGCAGCTCGCTGTCGGTGTCGGCGTTCGAGCCGGCCGCAACCTGGAGCATTTACGCAATCTACGCGCCGCAGAATCGCGAGCGGCTTGAGAAGGCGATCAACGAGGAACTGGCGCGCGTGCTGAAGGACGGTTTCTCGGACAAGGAAATCACGGAAGGCATCACGGCCTTGCTGAACTACCGCAATCTGGCTCGGGCGCAGGACGACGTGTTGGCAAGCACGTGGCTGGACTACCTGGAGCGCGGCCGCACGTTCGCGTGGTCGGCGGAAATGGACAAGAAGATTTCCGCCTTGACGCCGGACTCGGTGAACGCAGCGCTGCGCAAGTACGTGCGCCCGGAGGGGTTCAGCACGGCGCTGGCCGGGGATTTCAAGAAGCCCTGACTTAACCCTCTTTTGGAAAGCCCCTGCTTTGGCAGGGGTTTTTTTTGCATAGTCGCTGGGTACTCCAGCTAGGGCCATCTTCAGAAGTGGCTTGACCATTCCATTGGTGGGGCCAATTCTTTCCGTCTGACCTATTACTCGGTTATTTGGAAAGATGTTTTCAGGGATTAAGGGTTTATCCCAGGTGGGAAGGCGCGCACAATTCAGTCCATCGGGAACAGCAAACGAACCACGACGGAGAGCCGCCGGATTCGGTCCCTCTTTAGACGAATTGGAGGTCTCACCATGAAAACCCTAGCCACCACCCTATTCCTATCCCTGGCCCTGGCCGGTGTCGGCGCACAAGCCGCCGGCGTTGAGCAAGCGAAGAGCAGCGCCCAAGTGGCGACGGAACTGCAAGAAGCCAAGGCAAGCGGTCAGTACACGTTCGGCGAGCTGGACTATCCGCCCGCCCTGCCCCAGAAGACCAGCCTGAGCTCGCAAGAAGTCCAAGCCCAGCTGCAACAAGCCAAGGTCAGCGGTCAATACACGTTCGGCGAACTGCAGTACCCGCCGGTCGTTGCAACGTCGGGCAGCGCCAAGTCGCGTGCCGAAGTCCAGCAGGAACTGGCGCAAGCAAAGGCCAGCGGCCAATACACGTTCGGCGAGCTCGAGTACCCGCCGATCAGCCGGTGAGCTGCTTGCTGTAGCCCGGCCGGCCTCGGGTGGCATCATGGCCTGAGGCCGGTATTTTCGGCATACAGCGGCGGTTGAAGTAGTAGTCGCAGTTGAAGTAGCAGCAGTCGTTGAAGTTGCAGTCAGCAGTTGAAGTTGAAGTCAGCAGTTGAAGTTGCAGTGGTAGTAGCGAAGAGGCCGTGGCGATTGTCGCGGTCTCTTTTTTTTTGCGTCGGTGTCCGTGGGCTGCCGTAGGGTTCTTGAGCGCCCGGCGCGGCGTGAGCCTGGGGCGGGCGGGGCTCCGATTGCGGTCCGGAGCCTTCGCTCCGGACTCCCCCGGGCTCAACCTCGTCCGCCTTCGGCTCCCTTCGGTTTCCGCCGGGCGCATCTAAACGCCCCGCCCCCCCCAGGCCCACGCCCCACCGGGCTCGGGTGGTTTTTGCCTCACG
>CBHWAL010000210.1:0-7766 GCA_966111495.1 uncultured Achromobacter sp.
CCTCGGCTAGCGCATGCATGTGGCGCTATCCGCCCTGGCTGGGGTCTTCCAGCCGCACGCCCTGGCGATACTCCGCCGGCTCGGCAAAGCGACCCGCTTCGGGCGCCAGCTGCACCAGCGAATAGCAGCGCGGATCGCGCAGGCCCGGGACCGCGACCTTCAGGTGCGCGCCGGGGCCGAACGCGGGCAGGGTGCCGCCGTCTTCGCGGGCCAGCCGGAACGAACGGATCAGCGGTGTTTCCTGCCGGGCTTCCCGGACGATCAGTTTGAGTGTCTGCACGATGTCTGTCTCTTTCTGGTGTCGGCCTCAGGCGGCCAGTTTTTCGGCGATCTGGCGTTCCATGGGCTCGCACTTCACGTTGGCGAGCGCCGTGTCGCGCAGCGCGCGCAGCGCGTCGGCGGCGTCGGGACGGCCAACCAGCTGGTCCGCGGCCGCGATGAGCTGCCGATACTTGCCGCCGCCACGCGTGTGGGTATCGCTATAGCCCTTGACCAGGCGGCGGCAGTTGACGGTTTCGACAGCCAGCGCGTAGTCACGCGGGGCCAGCCGCGCCACCAGCGTCAGCCACGTTTCCAGGGATTCGCTTTCGATCTGGTGGCGCAGCGTGCTGCGGCGGAACCGCCGCATGCCCGCCAGCGTGTACAGCATCAGGAAGCCGCCCAGCGTGCCGCTGCGCAGGCGCCGGCCCTTGCCAAGCCGGCGCTCGACGAAGCCACCGAATGCCTTGGAATCTTCCAGCCAGCGGCCGAACCGCACCGGCAACGTGCCGCAGATCTCTTCCAGCCGGGGATGCATGAATTCGGTCGTGTCGACGAGCTGGCCGGGCCGCGCGCCGACTTCCGTGCGCACGCGGTCAAAGCGCGTGCCGCGGGTCTTCAGGTCCGCCACGCGGATCACGTCGTCGTAGGCCATGGCGGTGGCCACGTAACGCGCCGCGGCGCAGGTCAGCGCCCATTGGTTCACATCGCCGCCGTGCTCTGCATCCAGGTCGCGGATCGCCTTCATGCGGCGCAGGTAGTCTTCGGCGTAGGCCAGATCCTGGAACTCGATCTGGCGGCGCACGCCTGCGGTCAGCATGGGCTGCGCACAGGCGGGGAAATCGCGCCGGATGGCGTCCAGCAAGGCCTGCGCGCGCGGGCTGGCCGCACGTTCTGGCACCTCCGGCTCGGGCCGCGTGAGGTCGATGGCGGCGGGCTGTTCCGGCGCCTTGTCGGCCGAATCGAAACCCAGCGCGAAGGCGCGCAGGCTGGCGTCCACGCCCAGGCCCGCGCGGCGCACGGTGGCCTCGAAATCGTCGCGGGTGAAGGGCAGGGCGCCGCTGCCGGCCATCGCGCCAAACAGGCTGGCGCTGATGACGCTGCCGGCGCGGTCGGCCAGGTCCTGCAAGTCGAAGCACAGGAAGCGCCGGGCGGCTGCGCGGCCCGCTTCCAGCACCTTGTTGGGATCGGCGATGCCGTTGCCGGGCGCGGACTTTTCGCTGACCGCGAAACTGCGGTGCGACGACGCGATCAGGACGGTGCGGTCCGGCGTCACGAGGCCGCGCTGGATGGCCCGGCCACCTTCCATCAATTCGGCGGCCACCACCAGGTCCACGTCGCCCGGCGTGGGCATCAGCGCCAACGCGGGCTGACGGCCGGCGCGCTGCACATCGGCCTCGGGCAGCAGCTCCAGGTAGTAGATCGTGGCGCCCGTGCGCTGCGCCACGCCGGGCACCGAGGTGGTCTGCGCCCACCAGCCCGCGTGCTCGGCCATGTCGACGATCCAGTCGGCCAGCACGCCGCCGCCCTGGCCGCCCATGGCCAGGATCGCGATCTTGATGGGGTTGCCTTGCTGCATCACCGCCGCGTTCATGTTGCTGGATTCCTTAAAGCGCGTTGTGCGCCAGACGCGCCGCGCGGCGCCGTTGCAGGAAGCCGATCACCGCGCCGCGCATGCGCGCCAGGAAGCGGTCGGCGCCGGTCGGGTTGTGGATGATGTCGGCGCGGTAGAACGACGGGCACAGCACGGCCGCGTGCGCGACCTCGCCGCAGTTGCCGCAACCCACGCAGCTGCTTTCCACGTGCGCCACCGGGTCTTCCTTGAGCGGATCGCCGCTGTCCTTGACCGTCAGGGACGGGCAGCCGGACAGCCGGATACAGGCGTGGTCGCCGGTACAGACGTCGGGGTCCACGCCAAAGCGTTCCTTCACCACCCGCTTGCCTTCCTTGACCGCCTTGTTGAAGAGCGGCTTCACACGGCGCTGCTTGTTCAGCATGCATTCGGACTGCGCGATGATGACCTTCGGTCCCTTGATATCGGTGGTCAGCGCCTCTTCGAGGGTGGCGCGCACCTTGGCCACGTCGTAGGTTCGGTCCAGCGTGCGCACCCACTTCACGCCCACGCCGCGCACGGCCTGATCGATCGGGTTGTTGGTCGAACGGTCGGGGTTGTCGGCGCGCGAGGACAGGATGTCCTGTCCGCCGGTGGCCGACGCGTAAAAGTTGTCGACGATGACGATGACGCCGTCGTACTTGTTGAACACCGCGTTGCCGATGCCCGACGCCAGTCCGTTATGCCAGAAGCCGCCATCGCCCATGATGGAGATGGGCCGCTTGGCCGCCGGCACATTGAATGCCGCGGCGCTGGAAGCGCCCAGACCGTAGCCCATCGTCGTCGCGCCCAGGTTGAAGGGCGGCAGGATGGAAAAGAGGTGGCAGCCGATGTCGCACGAGATGTGGTGCTGGCCCAGCGTTTCCTGCGCCAGCGTCAGCGCGGAAAAGATGGGCCGCTCCGGACAGCCCGTACAGAAGCCCGCGGGCCGTGGCGGAACCACGGCGGCCAGGCCGTCGACGTGCTTGTGGAAGGTGATGGGCTGCTCGGCGGGACGGGCGGGCTTGGGCCGCGAGACCTCGGTGATGGTGAGCTGGGGCTCGGCTTGAACTTCGGCCTGCGCATCCACCGCCACCGCCGCATGCGTTTGCAGCGATTCCGGCCGGCAGCGCTTGAGGAATTCGCGCAGGCCGTCGCGCATGACCTGCGTGGTGTATTCGCCCGCCATCGGCAGCACGTCCTTGCCGGACAACTGCGTGCTCACACCCGCGCGGCGCAGCACCGCGTGCAGGTTCTGCTCGATGTAGTCGGGCTGGCCTTCCTCGAGCAGCAGCACCGCGCGCTTGTCGCGGCAGAAGCCGATGACCTCGTCTTCGATGACGGGGTAGGTCACGTTCATCACGTACAGCGGGATGCGGCTGTTGCCGAAATTGTCGGCCAGCCCCAGCAATTGCAGCGCGCGGATGACGCCGTTGTACAGACCGCCTTGCAGGATCAGGCCGATGTCGTCCTGCTCGCCGTCAAAGTGCTCGTTGAGCTGGTGTTCCTTGATGTAGCGGATGGCGGCCGGCCAGCGCTCCTTGATCTTTTCCTGTTCGTGCAGGAAAGACGCTGGCGGCAGCACGATGCGGCTGGTGTCGCGCGCCGGGCTTTCCAGCGCCTCTGTCAGGCTGAACGCCGGACGCTTGTTTTCCTTGGCGATGAAGCGGCCATGCACATGGCAGCCGCGGATGCGCAGTTGCAGCATCACGGGCGTCTTGCTGGCCTCCGACAGCGCAAAGCCGTCTTCCACCGCCTTGACCATGCTTTCCAGATTGGGACGTGGATCCAGCAGCCAGATCTGCGACTTCATGGCGAACGCGTGCGAGCGTTCCTGCATGATCGACGAGCCTTCGCCGTAGTCTTCGCCCACGATGACAAGCGCGCCGCCCGTGACGCCGCCCGAGGCCAGGTTGGCCAGCGCGTCGGACGCGACGTTGGTGCCCACCGTGGACTTCCACGTCACGGCGCCACGAATGGGGTACATGACGGACGCCGCCAACGTCGCCGCAGCGGTGGCTTCCGAGGCGCTCGCCTCGAAGTGCACGCCCAGTTCCTGCAGGATCTCGTTGGCGTCGGCCAGCACGTCCATCAAGTGCGAAATGGGTGAGCCCTGATAGCCGGCGACATAGCCCACCCCGGATTGCAGGAGCGCCTTCGTGACGGCAAGAATTCCTTCGCCGCGAAATTCCTCGCCCGCGCCGATACGCAGTTGCTGGACTTCTTTCTTGAAAGATCTTTCCGCCATCTGGATCCCTTTCGCGGACCCAGCGGGTCCCTAATCCGTGCTGCCGTGCAGCATCGTCCTGCCACGAAAACATCACCTGAAAAATACTTTAGGAGTCAACGTTTTAGCTGTCAATAAAAAAGATGAAATTTCATGGAAATTAAAAAATATCACGCAAAAACAAGGGTGTATATACTGGTTGTCCTCTAGCTTTTTGACGGTTTCGGAGCGCTGCAATGGTGCAAAAACGGGTTGCGATTTGGGGTATACCCTGTGCTGCGCAACAGCATTGCGGTACATCATGGCGCACAGCTGCGCCGTCGTGGTGCAATGCGCTTTTCGGCAACGGGGCGGGCCTTCGAAATGGGTGCGTGGGAGCAAACCAACATGCAGGCAGATAAGCCACGCGGCACGCGCGCCGCCGCAGCGAAGTGCCCGCGGTTCGTAGATGGCTACCTGGCCTATCTGCTCGCGCAGGCCAGCCAGCGCATCTCGGCGGAATTCCATCAACAGGTCAAAGCTGCTGGCTTGTCGGTCACCGAATGGCGCGTGCTCGCCAGTCTTCAGGGCAGCGCCGGCGAAACCATCGGCAGCCTGGCGGTGCTGGCCATCACCAAGCAGCCCACCCTCAGCAAGGTCGTGCAGCGCATGGAGGCCGACGGCCTGGTGGCCCGCACCGGCGTGCGCGCGGACCGCCGCCAGACGCGGGTCTGCATCACGGCCAAGGGCTCCAACCTCATCGGCGGCCTGTGCGATCAAGCCTTGCAGCACCAGAAGGCGGTGCTGGCGCCCTTCGGCGAAGAAAAGGCCGCGCTGCTGATCGACATGCTCGATGTCCTGATGACCGAACACGTCCCGCTGGAACTGCCCATCGACCCGGACGAATAGCTCCGTCTGTTGCAAGCACGCACTCGAACATCGTTCGGTCCGATTATTTCGTTACATGCTTATGCGTCCCCGATTGTCGTTTCACAGTGAAAACAATCTCCGGTACGCGCAAACCCTGAATTGACGCGGGTCTCGCGGGTAGGCACACTCGCGCCGGTATTCAGACTACTGTCAGGAGTTGACACTTATGCGCCGCACTTTGATTGCTATCGCGATCGCCGCCGCCGTGGCAGTGCCCTCGATCGGGCAAGCCAAGACCTTCCGCTGGGCCGCCCAGGGCGACATCCTCACTTTCGATCCGCACTCGCAGAACGAAGGCATGACGATCGCCGCCAACAGCTACATCTACGAGCCCCTGGTCGACTACGACAAGTCTTTCAAGGTGTCGCCGCGCCTGGCCACCGAATGGGAACAGGTGTCGCCCACCCTGTATCGCTTCAAGCTGCGCCCCAACGTCAAGTTCCATGACGGCGCCGCGTTCACGGCTGACGACGTGGTGTTCTCGATCCACCGCGCCATGGCGCCCACGTCGAACTACAAGGCCTACACCACCGGCATCAAGGAAGCGCGCAAGATCGACGACCTGACGGTCGAGATCGAGACCTCCGCGCCCAACCCCGTGCTGCTGCGCCAGCTGACCAACGTGTTCATCATGAACAAGGCCTGGTCCGAAAAGAACAACATCCCCAAGCCGCAGGACTTCGTCAACAAGGAAGAAACCTACGGCGCGCGCAACACCAACGGCACGGGCCCCTACAAGCTCAAGAGCCGCGAAGTCGACGTGCGCACGGTCTTCGAGGAAAACAAGGACTGGTGGAACAAGGCTGACAAGGTCGGCAACGTGACCGAAGTCGTGTTCACGCCGATCAAGCAGAACGCCACGCGCACCGCGGCGCTGCTGTCGGGCGAGATCGACTTCGTGCTGGACCCGGCCGCGCAAGACCTGGAGCGCCTGCGCCAGTCGCAGAAGGTCGTCGAAGGCAATGAATACCGCACCATCTACCTGGGCCTGGACCAGAAGCGTCCCGAGCTGCAGTACTCCAACATCAAGGGCAAGAACCCCTTCCAGGACGTCCGCGTGCGCGAAGCGTTGTACCGCGCCATCGACGTGGACGCCATCAAGCGCGCCGTGATGCGCGGCCTGTCGGCCCCCACCGGCACGATGATCGCCCCGCAGGTCCATGGCTGGGCTGAATCAGTGCACAAGCGCGTGCCCTACGATCCCGAAAAGGCCCGCGCCCTGCTGAAGGAAGCCGGCTACGACGGCACGCTGAACTTCACGCTTGACTGCCCGAACAACCGCTACATCAACGACGAAGCCATCTGTCAGGCCGTCGTGGGCATGTGGGCCAAGGTCGGCGTCAAGGCCACCATGAACGCCATGCCGCGCTCCACGTACTTCCCGAAGGTGCAGTCGTTCGACACCAGCGCCTACCTGTTCGGCTGGGGCGTGCCGACGTTCGACGCCATGTACACGCTGCAGAACCTGATCCGCACCAAGGGTGAGGGCGCGGACGGCATGTACAACCTGGGCAACTACAGCAACAAGGAACTCGACGTCATCATCGACCGGATCAAGACCGAGACCGATGCGAAGAAGCGCGACGCCGACATCATCACCGTGCTGGAAGGGCACGCCAAGGACTTCGGGCACATCCCGCTGCACGACCAGGTCATCCCCTGGGCCATGCGCAAGAACGTCACGGTCATCCACCGTGCCGACAACCGCCTCGTTGCCGATTGGGTCAAGGTTGACTGATCCAGGCTAACCAGACGGCGGGACCTACCCGGTTCCGCCGTCTTGCTTTTTTTCGCCTATGTTCGCTTTCATACTGCGTCGCCTGTTGCAGGCCGTAGCGGTGATGCTCACCGTCGCGCTACTGGCCTTTGTGCTTTTTCAATACGTCGGCGACCCCGTCACCATCATGCTGGGGCAGGACGCCACCGATGCCGAGCGCATCGAACTGCGTGAACGCCTGGGCCTGAACGAGCCCGCCATCGTTCAATTCGGCCATTTCGTGGCCAACGCCGTGCAGGGCAATTTCGGCATCTCCCTGCGCCAGAGCGAACCTGTTTCCACCCTGCTGAAGTCCCGCCTGCCCGCCACCCTTGAGCTGTCCATGGTGGCCGCCTTGCTGGCGCTCGTCGTGGGCGTGCCGCTGGGCGTGTACACGGCGCTCAAGCGCAACAGCCTGGTGTCCCAGATGCTGCTGGCCGGGTCGCTGCTGGGCGTGTCGCTGCCGACCTTCCTGATCGGCATCCTGCTGATCCTGGTGTTCTCGGTGCAACTGGGCTGGCTGCCCAGCTATGGGCGCGGCGATACCGTCAGCCTGCCGTCCATCACGCTATCGCTCTTCCAGATGACGCTGGTGCTGCGGCTGGTGCGCTCCGAAATGCTCGAGGTCCTGCGCTCGGACTACATCAAGTTCGCGCGCGCCCGAGGCCTGAAGCGCCGCGCCATCCACTTCGGCCACGCGCTCAAGAACACGATGGTGCCCGTCATCACCATCACGGGCCTGCAATTGGGCGGCATCATCGCCTTCGCCATCGTGACCGAGACCGTGTTCCAGTGGCCGGGCATGGGCCTGCTCTTCATCCAGGCGGTCCAATTCGCCGACGTGCCGGTGATGGCCGCGTACCTGTGCCTGATCGCGCTGGTGTTCGTGGTGATCAACCTGATCGTCGATCTTCTGTATTTCGTCGTGGACCCGCGGCTGCGTTCCGGGCTGACTCGCGGGGGGGCTCACTGATGCGCGCCGTACTCAAACGCTGGTGGGACAGCGACATCGCCTGGGCCTGGCG
>CBHWAL010000211.1:0-7627 GCA_966111495.1 uncultured Achromobacter sp.
GGGTGCCGTACTGATGCATGTGGCGGGCGGCCGCCAGCGCATACGAAGACAGCGGGTTGAGCGGATCGTAGGGAGACTCGTAGGGTTGCGGATCGAATTGCTTGCGCACGCGCCCGACCTCGGCGCGGCTGAGCGTGGACGTGCGCTGCGTGCTGCCGTAGCAGACCAGCACGGCGTTGCACTGGCCGGATGCCAGCGCGTGCAGCGCCGGCATCAGATGCGCCACGAAGCTTGAGCCGCCTAGCATCGTGCTGTCGATGAATGTCGGACGGATGCCCAGGTGTTCGATCACTGGCATGGCCCACATCGGCGCGGCCACGCTGGCGGTGCAGATGCCGTCGATGTCGCGCATCGTCAGGCCCGCGTCCGCCACGGCGCGTTGCGCCGCCTGCACCAGGATTTCCATTTCGGTAAAGCCCGTGGCTTGACCCAGGCCAGCATGGCCCACGCCGGCCACCGCCACGGCGCCGCGCAAATCATTCAGCGTCATGCCGCCTCCTTGTTGGGAACGAAGACGACCAGCCCGCGGCCGTCCTGCTGGATCACCTGCGCGCGCACGCCCATGCCGATGCGCACGGCGTCCGGCGCCACGCCGTCGACCCGGCTCATCAGCCGCACGCCTTCCTGCAGGTCGATCAGCGCCACGTTGTAATCGCCGCCTGCCTCGGGCTTGCGCCGCACGACGGTGGTGGAATAGACGGTGCCGCGTCCGTCCGGCGCCGCGAAGGCAAGCTTGTCCGCGCCGCAGTGCGGGCAGATCATGCGGGGATAGAACACGGCGCGGTCGCAGCCGCCGCAGCGCTGGATGAGGAAGCGGCCTTCGTCGAGCGCCTGGCGGTATTGCGCCTCGACGCCTTGCGACACGCCATCCGTCTGATCGGGAGCAGTCATGGTGCGATGGGATTCCAGTGATTGATGCGTGAATCTGAAGCGTGAATCTGAACAGCGCCTAGTGTCCGCACTGCCAACGGCTTCGGCCATTCTTTATTGCTGAAGCAGGACTTTTGCCAATCCGTAGTGGGCCGCGCGCCCTACACGCAACGCGAAGCCCGTCTTCGGGAGAGGCAGATTGTCCGGCCGTGCGCGCCGTGGCTAGATACCGGGCAAAGGAGGTGGACCATGAACCTGACCTGGACGCCAGAAGAGCGCCAATTCCGCGAAGCCGTGCGCGCCTTCGCCGCCGAGAAGCTGCCGGATGACATCCGCGCCAAGGTGCTGCGGCACCAGCGGCTGGAACGCGACGACTACGTGCGGTGGCACAACATCCTGGCCGACCAGGGTTGGGGCGCGCCCAATTGGCCGGTTGAACACGGCGGCACGGGGTGGAACGCCTTGCAGCGCCTGATCTTCGAAGTGGAATGCTTCAAGGCGGGTGCGCCCCGGCTGCTGCCGTTTGGCTTGTCCATGATCGGCCCCGTGCTGATGAAGTACGGCAGCGCCGACCAGAAGGCGCGGCTGCTGCCGCGCATGATCCGTGTGGAGGACTGGTGGTGCCAGGGGTATTCCGAGCCGGGTTCCGGTTCCGACCTGGCGTCGCTGAAGACCCGTGCCGTGCGCGACGGCGACGACTATGTGGTCAACGGCCAGAAGACCTGGACCACGCTGGCGCAGTATGCGGACTGGATGTTCTGCCTGGTGCGCACCGACCCGGATGCGCGCGCGCAGCGCGGCATCTCGATGCTGCTGCTGGACATGCGCGCGCCGGGCGTCACGGTGCGGCCCATCCGCACGCTGGACGGCGGTCATGACGTCAACGAGGTCTGGCTGGAAGACGTGCGCGTGCCGGCCGGCAACCTTGTCGGCGAGGAAAACCAGGGCTGGACCTACGCCAAATACCTGCTCGGTCACGAGCGCACCGGCATCGCGGGCCTGGGCCATTGCCACCGCGAGCTGGGCATCCTGAAGGACATGGCGGCGCGCGCGCAGTCGCGCGGCAGGCCGCTGCTGCAGGACAGCCGGATGCGCGACCGCATTTCGCGCATCGAGGTCGACATCATGGCGCTGGAGATGCTGCTGCTGCGCGTTGCCGCCAGCAACGATGGCACGCCCGGGCCAGAGGCTTCGGTGCTGAAAATCCGCGGGTCCGAGATCCAGCAGGACCTGGCCATGCTGCAGATGGAAGTCGCGGGCCCGGACGCCTGGCCCTATGACCCGGACTGGCTGGTGGCCGGCAACGATTTCCATGGCCCCGGGCCGGAGATGACGGCCGCCGCGGGCGCCGGCTATGCCGATATGCGCAAGACCTCGATCTACGGCGGCACGACCGAAGTGCAGAAGGGCATCATCGCCCGCCTCGTGCTGGGCGTATAGGCCCGCCGCGCAACCCCGACAGGAATACGACGCATGGACTTCATCTACACGGAAGAACAGCGCATGCTGGCCGACAGCCTGCGCCGCCTGGTGGACCAGGCATGGACCTTTCCCCAGCGGCGCGCCCGCCAGGCGGCAGGCACGCTGGACCGGCAGGCCTGGAATGCGCTGGCCGAGCTGGGCGTGCTGGGCCTGACCATTGCGCAGGACCACGGCGGCTTCGGCGAAGTGCCCGCCAGCCTGCTGCCCGTGCATGTCGAGCTGGGGCGCGGGCTGGTGTCCGAGCCGGTCATCCCGAGCGCGGTGATGGGCGCGGCGCTGGCCGATGCCAGCGGCGACGCGGCGCGCAGCCGCTGGCTGCCGGCCATTGCTTCGGGCGAGGCCATCGTCAGCGTGGCGTGGCAAGAGTCCGGCCGGCGTTATGCGGCAGTTCCGCAGGATTGCCACGCCGCGCAGACCGCCGAAGGCTGGCGGCTGGACGGCGCCAAGCACCTAGTCTGGCACGGCGCGGCCGCCGATGCGTGGTTCGTCAGCGCGCGCGGCGGCGATGGCCAGACCGTTCTGTTGGCGGTGCCGGCCGATGCGGCCGGCGTGCGCATGACGGACACGCCCACGCTGGACGGCGCGCGCTGCGCGCGGCTTGACTTCGATGCGGTGACGCTGCCCGCCCAGGCGCTGCTGGCGGAGGACGATGCGGCCGACGATGCGTTGGCGCAGGCGTTGCAATGGGGCACGGCGGCGCTGTGCGCGCACGCGGCGGGCGCGATGGAGCGCCTGCTGGAAATCACCGTGGAATACTTGAAGACCCGCAAGCAGTTCGGCCAGCCGCTGGCGTCCTTCCAGGCGCTGCAGCACCGACTGGCCGAGATGCTGGTGGCCAAGGAGCTTGCGCTGTCGATGGCCTACGTGGCGGTGGCGGCGCTGACTGAATCCGACGCGGCGCAGCGGCGCCGCATGATCGCGTCGGCCAAGCTGGAGGCCGCGCGCGCAGGCCGTCTGGTGGCGCAGTTGGCGGTGCAATTGCACGGCGGCATGGGCATGACGGACGAACTGGCGGTCGGCGATTACTTCAAGCGCCTGACCGTCGTGGATCAATTGATGGGAGATACGGCTGAACAACTGGCCGTGCTGGAGGAATTGGCATGAGCGCAGAAGGACCGACTTTCACGCACCTGCCGGCCTTCACGCAGATCCAGTTCACGCTGGAACGCGGCGTGGGCGTCATCACGCTGAACCGGCCCGAGCGCATGAACAGCTTCACCGAGGTCATGCACGGCGAACTGGCGCGCGCGCTGGACCTGCTGGAAGGGCACGAGGGCCTGCGCGGGCTCGTGATCACCGGCGCGGGCCGCGGTTTTTGCGCCGGCCAGGACCTGGGAGAACGCAAGCCGGCCGAAGACGGTTCGCGCCGCGATCTGAGCGTGATGCTGGAGAAGTGCTATCGGCCGCTCGTCAACCGCTTGCGCGCCTTGCCCGTGCCGGTGGTGTGCGTCATGAACGGCGTGGCGGCCGGCGCGGGCGCCAGCCTGGTGCTTGCGTGTGACGTCGTGTTTGCGGTGGCATCGGCGCGCTTCGTGCAGGCGTTCAGCAAGATCGGCCTCTTGCCCGATGCGGGCGGAACGTGGTTCCTGCCTCGCCTGGTCGGGTCGGCTCGCGCGATGGGCGCGGCGCTGTTCGGCGAATCGGTGTCGGCCGCGCAGGCGGAATCCTGGGGCCTGATCTGGCGGGTGGTGCCCGACGCGGCGCTGGCCGATACGATCGCGCAGGTAACGGACACGCTGGCTGCCGGCCCCACGCGCGCCTACGCGGCCACCAAGGCGGCGTTGCAGGCGTCCAGCGGCAACACGCTGGCGCAGCAGTTCGATCTGGAATGCAGCCTGCAGCGCGAATTGGGCTACACCGGCGATTATCTGGAAGGCATGCGCGCCTTCGCGGAAAAGCGCCCGCCCGCGTTCACTGGCAAATGATGCGGCGCAACGTCAGGATGCTTGCGGCGTCTGGATCTGGTCGATGAGTTCGCGCGCGCAGCCGGGCAGGGCGTCGATATCGCGCACCAGCAGCTTGCGCTCGCGCACCACCCACGGTTCGTCCAGCTCGACGACACGCAGTTTGGTGTCCCCACCGTAGCGGCGCGCGGCCGAGTCGGGAATGACGCCCACGCCCACGCCCGCCTGCACCATGCGGCAGATCGAATCGAAGCTGTAGAGCTGGATGCGCTGCGGCAGGCGCTGGCCGACGCGTTCCAGCTGGTCGCGCAAAAAGGCGACCAGCGTGGAGCCTTCGTGCATGGTGATGAACGGATAGCGCACGGCGTCCGCCAGCTTGACCTTGTCCTGATCCTGCAGCGGATGGCCATTGGGCACCACCAGCACCAGGCGGTCGGTGCTGAAGTGGATGGTCTGCAATTCCGGCGCATCCACCGGCCCCGCGACGATGCCCAGGTCCGTGGTGCCGTCCAGCACGCCGCGCACGATGTCGCGCGTCAGGCGTTCCTGCAGATCCACCGTGACGCCCGGATGGCCCGACAGGAATTGCGCCAGGATGTCCGGCATGAATTCGGTGACGGCCGTGGTGTTGGCAAAGATGCGAATGTGGCCGGCGTCGCCGTCGGCCTGTTCCTGGAAATCGTGTTTCAGGTGATCCACCTGCCGCATGATGACGCGCGCGTGCTGCAGCAGTTTCTGCCCGGCAGGCGTGATTTCCACGCCGCGGCTGTCGCGGTAGAGCAGACGGGAATTGAGCTGGTTCTCCAGCGCCTTGATCCGCACGCTGACCGCGGCCAGGGACAGATGCGCCCGCTTGGCCGCCTGCGTCAGGCTGGGGGATTCGGCGATGTGGATGAACAGTCGGAGGTCGGCAAGGTCGAAGTGCATGGGCCATATATTACGGCGTCGGGCTCCGACGCGGATGGCCGATTCAGGCGCCGCAAACCCCGCCTTGAGGAAAAACGAATTCACACGCCCGTCGGCTTGCGGGCATGCTTCAGGCTGTAAAAACACCACCAGAGGAACTCGGCATGACATCTACAGATCCGGCCGCGTGGATCGGCAGCGGCGAGCGCAAGGCGGACGCCATGGATCCCGGCCACGCCGCGCGTATCGCCGCCACCCTGGGCGGGCCGGTGCCGGCCGAGGGCGACGACCTGCCGCCGTTGTGGCAATGGGCTTTCTTCATCGCCACCGTCGGCATGGACGGGTTGGGGACGGATGGGCACCCGTCGCGCGGCGGGTTCCTTCCGCCCGCGCAGGACCGCAACCGCATGTGGGCCGGCGGCCGGGTGGAATTTCGCCAGCCGCTCAAGGTGGGCGTGCCGGCCGAACGGGTATCGACCGTGGCCGAGGTCAAGGAAAAGACCGGCCGCACCGGCTCCCTGCTGTTCGTGACCGTGCAGCATGAATACCGGCAGTCGGGCGAAGTGGCCATCCTGGAAGAGCAGGACATCGTGTACCGCCAGCCCACGCCGCCCAAGCTCACGGGCAGCGAGCCCGCGCCGCAGGCGCAATGGAGCGACACGGTCAATCCCACGTCGATCCTGCTGTTCCGCTATTCGGCCGTCACGTTCAATGGCCACCGCATCCACTACGACCATCCCTACGTCACCGGCGTCGAAGGCTATCCCGGCCTGGTCGTCCACGGCCCGCTCATCGCCACCGAGATGGTCGCCGCCTTTGTGCGGGCGCATCCCAAGGCCCGCCTCACGCATCTTGCCTACCGCGGCTTGCGCCCGCTGATTTCCCCCGCGCCCTTCCAGGTCGCCGGCCGCTTGTCCGAGCCGGGCGTCGCCCAGCTCTGGGCCGAGCAGGACGGCACGCTGGCCCACCAAGCCGAATTGAGGTTCACCGAATGAACATGCAGGCCTCCCGCCCGCTGGACGGCATCACCGTCGTCAGCCTGGAACACGCCATCGCCGCGCCTTTCTGCACCCGCCAGCTCGCGGACATGGGCGCGCGCGTCATCAAGATCGAACGTCCGGGCAGCGGCGACTTCGCCCGCGGCTACGACGAACGCGTGCGGGGGCTGTCCTCGCACTTCGTCTGGACCAACCGCTCCAAGGAAAGCCTGACGCTGGACCTGAAACGCGACGAAGCCGCTGGCGTCATGGATCGCCTGCTGGAATCGGCCGACGTGCTGGTGCAGAACTTGGCGCCCGGCGCCGCGGCGCGCCTGGGCCTGTCGTTCGAGGCGCTGCACGCGAAGCACCCGCGCCTGATCGTTTGCGACATCTCGGGTTACGGCGAGGGCGGTCCCTACCAGGACAAAAAGGCCTATGACCTTTTGATTCAGAGCGAAAGCGGCTTCCTGTCGGTCACCGGCACGAAGGACGATCCGGTCAAGGCCGGGTGTTCCATCGCGGACATCGCCGCCGGCATGTACGCGTATTCGGCCATCCTGAACGCGCTGCTGCTGCGCCAGCGCACGGGCGTGGGCAGCCGACTGGACGTGTCCATGCTGGAGAGCATGGTCGAGTGGATGGGCTTTCCCATGTACTACGCCTTTGACGGCGCGGCGCCGCCCGTGCGCGCGGGCGCGGCCCATGCGTCCATCTATCCGTACGGGCCTTTCCCCGTGGGCGGCGGCTCCACCATCATGCTGGGCCTGCAGAACGAACGCGAATGGCGCGTCTTCTGCGCGCAGGTGCTGCGCCAGGCCGAGCTGGCCGAGGACCCGCGCTTCATCTCCAATTCGCTGCGCACCGCCAATCGCGACGCGCTGCGCGCGCTCATCGTGACGGCCTTTGCCGACCTGTCCATCGAGCAGGTGACGCAGCGCCTGGAAGACGCACAGATCGCCAATGCGCGTGTCAACGACATGGCCGGCGTGTGGGCGCATCCGCAATTGCAGGCGCGCCAGCGCTGGAGCGAAGTCGACAGCCCCGCCGGGATGCTGCCGGCGCTGCTGCCGCCCGCCACCAGCAACGCGTTCACGGCGCATATGGGGGCGGTGCCCGCCGTGGGCCAAAACACCGATGCGGTGCTAGCATCTCTGGGATACGCGCCGGATCAGGTGGCGCAGTTTCATGCCTCGGAGGTCGTGTGACACATCCCGTCGTTCGTAGCGCCCTGTTTGTGCCGGCCTCGCGGCCCGAGCGCATCCCCAAAGCGCTGGCTGCGGGCGCGGACGCCGTCATCGTGGACCTCGAAGACGCCGTGGAGCATCTGGCCAAGGCGTCGGCCCGCGAAGCCCTGTGTGATTTCCTGGGCCTGAATCGCGAGGCCCGGCTCTGGGTGCGTATCAACGACGCGTCCACGTCCTGGCACGACGACGATCTGAAGGCTTGCCGCGGCAGGGCCGGCGTGGCTGGCATTTTGCTGCCCAA
>CBHWAL010000212.1:0-7601 GCA_966111495.1 uncultured Achromobacter sp.
CGCCA
Organism: uncultured Achromobacter sp.; assembly: GCA_966111495.1. Lineage (GTDB taxonomy): Bacteria > Pseudomonadota > Gammaproteobacteria > Burkholderiales > Burkholderiaceae_B > Achromobacter. Next base: position 6 of record CBHWAL010000212.1, read on the forward strand.
CCGACGTCATGGTCGCCGGCAAGATCGCGGTTGTGGCCGGTTACGGCGACGTGGGCAAGGGTTGCGCCCAAGCGCTGGTCGCGCTGCGCGCGCAAGTGTGGGTTACCGAAATCGACCCGATCTGCGCCCTGCAAGCCGCCATGGAAGGCTTCAAGGTCGTGACGATGGAAGAAGCCGCCGCCCACGGCGACATCTTCGTCACCGCCACCGGCAACTACCAGGTCATCACGCGCGACCACATGAACGCGATGAAGGACCAGGCCATCGTCTGCAACATCGGCCATTTCGACAACGAAATCGACGTCGCCGGCCTGGCTGATTGCCAGTGGGAAGAGATCAAGCCGCAAGTCGACCACGTCATCTTCCCGGACGGCAAGCGCATCATCCTGCTGGCTCAGGGCCGTCTCGTGAACCTGGGCTGCGCCACCGGCCACCCCTCGTTCGTGATGTCGTCCTCGTTCGCCAACCAGACGATCGCCCAGATCGAGCTGTTCACGCGCAACGAAGCCTACAAGTCCGGCGAAGTCTACGTGCTGCCCAAGCACCTGGACGAGAAGGTCGCCCGCCTGCACCTGAAGAAGCTGGGCGTCAAGCTCACGACGCTGCGTCAGGACCAGGCCGACTACATCAGCGTGCCGGTCGAAGGCCCCTACAAGCCCAACCACTACCGCTATTGATGGATGTAGCACAATAGGAAAATTCCGCGCCATGTCGGCGCGGGTTTCCGGTCTGCGGGTCACGCCCGTCGCCGCCCGGCGCCGACGGGTCCGCGGAGCGTCAATACAGGAGTTCGAACATGGTGACACTGATACTCGTCTGGATCCTGAACGCAGTGGCCTTGCTGGCCGTTGCCTACCTGCTGCCCGGCATCACGGTGGCCAGTTTCGGTTCGGCGCTCATCGCCGCACTGGTGCTGGGCCTGGTGAACATGCTGGTCAAGCCGGTCCTGGTGCTGCTGACGCTGCCCATCACGATCGTTACCCTCGGGCTCTTCCTCATCGTCATCAACGCCTTGTTGTTCTGGTTCGTGGGCTCCGTGCTCAAGGGTTTCCAGGTCAACGGGTTCTGGTGGGCCGTGGGCGGCGCCATCCTGTACAGCATAATCTCCGGTCTGCTGACCAAGCTGATCCCGTAGAGGTAGAGGGCCCCCCCGAGCGCTGCGCGCTTCCCCCAGGGGCGTGCCTGCGGACCGGCGGAGCCCGGATCCGCGGCACCCCGCGGTGGCACACCGGCCGAATTCGGCGCTTAGCCATAAAAAGATTGATATGTCCGAATCGAACTCTCCTGCTTTTAGTCTGGAATTCTTTCCTCCGCGTGATCTCGCTGGCCAAGAGCGGCTGGTGCGTGCGGCCAAGCAGATGCTGGCCATTCAGCCCAAGTACGTCAGCGTGACGTTCGGCGCGGGCGGTTCCACGCGCGCCGGCACGGCCGACGCGGTGCGCACGCTGCGCAATCTGGGCTGCGATGCGGCGCCGCACCTGTCGTGCGTGGGCGCATCGCGCCAGGATCTGCGCGACATCCTGCAGGCCTACAAGAATGAAGGCGTGCGGCGTGTGGTGGCCTTGCGCGGCGACCTGCCGTCGGGCATGGGCGGCGACGCGGGCGAGCTGCGCTACGCCAATGAACTGGTGTCGTTCATCCGCGAGGAAACCGGCGACTGGTTCCACATCGAAGTGGCCGCCTATCCCGAAATGCACCCCCAGGCCGCTAATCCTTCGGCCGACCTGGATCATTTCGTGACCAAGGTGAAGGCCGGCGCCGATGCCGCCATCACGCAGTATTTCTTCAATGCCGACGCCTATTTCGACTTCGTCGACCGGGCCCGCGCCAAGGGCGTGAACGTGCCGATCGTGCCGGGCATCATGCCCATCACGAACCACACGCAGCTCCTGCGGTTCTCGGAAATGTGCGGCGCCGAAGTGCCGCGCTGGATCCGTCTGCGCCTGGCCGAGTTCGGCGACGACAAGGCCTCCATCCGCGCCTTCGGCGTGGACGTCGTGACCGAGCTGTGCCAGACCCTGCTGGACAACGGCGCGCCGGGCGTGCATTTCTATACGCTGAACAGTTCCGAAGCGCCGCTGGCGATCTGGAAGGAATTGACGGTGTAGGTGGTCCGCTGCGCGGCGGCGGGCGCGGCGCGACAAGCGCAGATGCAACCGCAGACGCAACCGCGAATGCAAAAGCAAAGGCCGGCGATATCGCCGGCCTTTTTTTTGCGCCAATGCTCGGTCAATCCGCGTAAACGCCCGCCTTGCGAATCACCCCGCCCCACTTGTCCACTTCAGACTTCAACCACGTCTGCAGACCCTCCGGCGTCTGTTTGGCTTCCGGAACGATCTCGGCGCCCAGCTCTGCCATCTTCTGCGTGAAGACCGGATCCTTCAGCGCAGTGCGCAGCGCGGCGTTGAACTTGTCGATCGCCTCGGGCGGCGTGCCCTTCGGCGCGTAGACGCCGTGCCACACCTTGACCTCGAAGTCCTTCAGGCCGCCTTCCTTCAGCGTGGGAGCGTCGGGTAGCGCCTTGATGCGGTCCAGCGTGGTGACGCCGTACAGCTTGACGCGTTCACCCTTGATCTGCGGGATGGTCTGCGTGGTCTGGTCGCACAGGACGTCCACCTGTCCGCCCAGCAGCGCGGTCATGGCGGGGGCGGTGCCGGCGTAGGGAATCGTCGTGAACTGCACGCCCAGCGATTCCTGAAGCAGCATGCCGCACAGCTGCGATACCGCGCCCAGGCCGGCGTTGGCCAGATTGATCTTGTTGCCGTTTTCCTTGGCGTACTTGATGAAGTTGGCCATGCCGTCGGCCGGCAGGTCCTTGCGGCCCAGCAGGGTCATCGGCACGTCGGCGACCTGGCCGACATAGGCGAAGTCCGTCAGCGGATTGAACGACAGCTTGCGGTACAGGGCGGGCGCCGTCGCCATGCCGTTGTGGTGGATGAGGAAGGTGTAGCCATCGGGCGCGGCGCGCGCCACGTGCTGCGAGGCCAGGGTGCCACCGGCGCCGGTGCGGTTTTCAATGATGACGCTCTGGCCCAGCGTCTTGGCCATGGAAGCGCCCAGGCTGCGGGCGACGACGTCGGTGGGACCGCCCGCGGCAAACGGCACCACCAGCGAAATCGGATGGTTAGGATAGGTTCCCTGCGCGCCGGCGTTGCCAAACGCCAGGCAGGACAGGGCCAGCATGGGCCAGGCTGCACGCTTGAAAGCGCGCGCGTATTGGTTGGACATGTCTCGCTCCTTGTAGTCTCTTGGCCCGCGATGCTGCGCATGGCGGGCAGGCATCGGCAGTGTGGCGCGAGCAGGGCGAGGTTGGGAATTCGTGGATTCGCAAGCCGGGTTTCGGTGCGCGGAAAGGAGGGTTTACGCGGACTTGCCCACAGAAGCGCTAAAAAGCGTGCGTGTAGCGCATCACGGCTCCGGAATGTTTTCCCGGAAGATCACCTGCAGCCGCGGCAGGTAGCTGGGTTCGGGCGCGCCCTTCACGGCCGCCACCAGCAGCTTGACGATCTCGCGTGCCTCGACGCGCGGGTTCTGGTCGATCACGGCGTCCATGGTGCGATCGAGCAACAGGCGGCGCGTTGCCTCGGTGAGGTCGTGGCCCACGAAGACGATGCGAGGGGCGGCGGCTGCCTTGTTTGAAAGACCCTCCCCCGGCCGCGCCTCTTTCAACGCCCGCGCGATGCCCTGGTTGCCCGCGCCAATGTTGTAGATCGCGTGCGGCGGGTCTTTGCGCAGCAGATCCTGCGTGACGGCAAAGGCGCGGTCGCGGTCGTCGCCGATCTCGAGCGTGTGGGCGATGCGCAGGTGCGGAAACTCTTCGCTCAGCAGCGAGCGAAAGCCCATCTCGCGCTCTTCGTGGCCGCGATAGGCCAATGACCCCACGAACACGGCAACCTTCCGTTCGGTGTGCTGGGGCAGAAACCGGCCCAGCAGCAGCGCGGCCAGGCGGCCCGCGGCGCGGTTGTCGATGCCCACGTAACCCAGGCGCGCCGAGATCGGAATGTCCGACACCAGGGTACTCACATGCACGCCGCTGTCGCGCAGCGCCATGATGGCGTCTCGCACCTGGGGATGGTCCAGCCCGACCAGGCCAACGGCCTGCGTCTGCTCGCGCAGCTCGTAGAGCTTTTTTGCGAGCTTGTTGGCGTCGAATCCCTCGATCAGGTGCAGGCGGGCCCGTACATCGGGGCGGGTGGCGGCTTCTTCGAGCAGATGCCGGCCCAACGCGGTCATGAAGCTGTTGGTGCCGGCGGGCAAGACGAAATCGACCCGCACGTCCTGACTGGCGGCTTCGGCGCCCGGGACGAAGTAGCCCAAACGATTGGCAATCGCCAGCACGCGGTCGCGTGTCTTGCCGCGCACGCCGTCGCGGTCGTTCAGCACCCGGTCGACGGTGGCGGTGGACATGCCGGCTTCGCGGGCAATGAGGGAAATGGTGGGGCGCATGCGGGACCAGACTCTCAAGACACCATCAGGACGATGGCAACCGGGCCATCATAAGCCATCATTTGCAATCATTCAGGATCAAAAAGGTAACGCCGTTGCCCTATGACGGCTAACCGCCTTTACCCCTGATTGTTTTGATGTGAATATCGCGGCTCAATACATCAAATACCGCACGGCAGGATGCCAGGCAGTCGACAGTGCATACCGGGCCGGCAGGAGGAGCACATGTCGCAACCAACCTTGGTGCCCGACCCCCCCGTCCGGGAACGGCGCTTTCGCATCGGCTGCATCGGCGCCGGCATGATCATGGCCGAGTGCCATCTGGCGGCCTATCAGCAGGCCGGCTTCACGGTGGCGGCGATCGCGTCGCGTACCCGCAGCAAGGCGGCCGCCGTCGCCGAACGCTACGGCATCCCGCGTGTGCATGACGATCCCCTGGCCCTGATCGCCGATCCGCAGATCGAGATCGTGGACATCGCGTATCCGCCCGACCAGCAGCCCGCGCTGATCCGCGCCGCATTGCGCGCCCCGCACGTGCGCGGCGTGCTGGCGCAAAAGCCCCTAGCCCTGTCGCTGGACGAAGCCCGCGCCCTGCGCGACGAGGCGCGGGCCGCCGGCAAGATCCTGTCGGTGAACCAGAACATGCGCTACGACCAGGCGATGCGCACGCTCAAACAGCTGCTCGACCAGGGCGTGCTGGGTACGCCGGTGTTCGCGCAGATCGACATGCATGCGATCCCGCACTGGCAGGATTTCCTGCGCGGCTATGACAGGCTGACGCTCTCGAACATGAGCGTGCATCACCTCGATGCCCTGCGTTATCTGTTTGGTGAGCCCACCGAGATCACCAGCATCACCCGCCCCGATCCGCGCACCGAGTTCGCGCATCAGGATGGGCTGGTGACCACCATGCTGCGCTTTGGCAACGGCCTGCTCGCGCTGTCGCTCGAAGATGTGTGGTCGGGCCCGCGGGGCGAGGGATACCCCGACGACCAGCACATCCGCTGGCGCGTGGAAGGCACCGAGGGCGTCGCGCGCGGCACCATCGGCTGGCCCACCGGCGAGCCGTCGACCCTGAGCTACGCCTCGCGCGCGGCCGAGGGCCATACCGACGGACTTTGGGTGACGCCCACGTGGGACACGATGTGGTTTCCGCATGCCTTCATCGGCGTGATGGAGCAGTTGCAGTACGCGCTGGCCAGCGGCACCGAGCCTGCGTTGAGCGTGACCGACAACGTACGCACCATGGCGCTGGTCGAGGCCGCGTATACGTCCATCGCCGAAGGCCGCACAGTACGGCTGCCGGCTGTTGAATAACCAGACAGAAAAAACAGACGGAGACAACCATCATGATCCAGACCGGAATCTTCTCGGGCTACTTTCCCTATGAACTGGAGCGCACCGCCAAGGTGATCCGCTCGCACGGCTTTAACACCGTGCAGCTGGACCTGCACTTCAAGGACATGGAGCTCGGCCCGGGGCAGCTGACCGCGCAGAAATGCACGCAGATCCGCGACACCTTCCGCAACTACAACCTGCCAGTGTCCTGCATCTCGGCCTACACCAATATCGTTCACCCCGATCCCGCCGAGCGCCAACGCCGCAACGGTTATCTCAAAGAGATCCTCACGCACGCGCGCCAGTTGGGTTCGCCTTACGTGATCTCGGAAACCGGCACGTTCGACACCGAAAGCGACTGGGTGCATCACCCTAAGAACAAGACCGAGGAAGGCTGGGACCAGTGCCGCGCCGTGATCGCCGAGCTGTCGCAACATGCCTATGACCATGGCGCGGTATTCCTGCTGGAGACCTACGTGAACAACGTGGTGGGATCGGTCGAGGAAACGCTGCGCATGTTCGCCGAAGTGGATCATCCTGGCCTGGGCCTCCTGATGGATCCGACGAACTTCTTCGAAGCGCACAACATCGACCACATGGACCGCACGCTCAATCAGGTGTTTGACGCGCTCTCCGACAAGATCTGCATCGCGCATGCCAAGGACGTGAAGCGTTCGGGCGATGACAAGTCGGAAAAGCACAGCGACATCGGAGACGAGGGCGCGGCCGAAAGCCATACCTTCCGCGGGGTGGGCGAGATCGAATTGCCGGCGCCGGGCCTGGGCGCGCTCAATTACGACCTGTATCTGCAGCGCCTGGCGAAGAAGCACCCCAACATTCCCATCATCATCGAACGCCCGACCGACTCCAGGACGGCGCTCGCCTCCCGGCGTCGCGCGGCCCGGTCGGGATCACCTGACCGAAGACGACGTGCCGCGCGCAAAGACCTTCCTTGACGAGCGGCTGCGCGCGAACGGCCTGTAGGCCGGCGCCGCAAGCAACACCGGCGCTCCGCGAAGCCATCATCGAACAAGGCCAGCGGCGCGCCACTTGAACACGATTCCGAACACCGACACCGGTGGACGCGCGCCCGCGCATCCGCCAGGGAGAACTCATGCCTGACATTTACGGGACCTGGATGACGCGCCGCGACGTAGAGGCGCGCACCGGGCAGCTTGCGCAGTTTGCCGGCGTACGCCTGATGACGCTGGACGACGGGCTGGAGCGCGGCATCCGCATGCTGGAGTTCCGCAGCGGCACGGGCCTGCGTTTCACGGTGCTGGTTGATCGCGCGATGGACATCGCCGACTGCGAATATCGCGGGATGGCCATGGGATGGCAATCGCCATCGGGCTTTCGCCATCCCGGACTGCATGACTACGAAGGCGAGGGCGGACTGGGCTGGATGCGCTCGTTCTCAGGCCTCATGATCACCTGCGGGCTGGATCACATCCTGTTCATGTACGACGCGCCGGCCGACAACTACGTTTACGGCCCCCGCAAGACGGCCAAGCAATCCATCCATGGCCGCGTCGGCACCATCCCCGCGCGGCTGACCGGCTACGGCGAACGCTGGGACGGCGATCGCTGCGTGCTGTGGGCCGAAGGCGTGGTGAGCCAGGGCACCGTGTTCGGCGAGCATCTCGAGCTGCACCGCCGCATCGAGATCGAGGTGGGCACCAACGACATCAAGCTGTCGGATCGTGTCGTGAACCGCGGCTTTTACCGCACGCCGCACATGCTCTGCTATCACATCAACCTGGGCTATCCGGTGCTGGACGCCGACTCGCGCTATCTGGCGCCGATCCGCGA
>CBHWAL010000213.1:0-7593 GCA_966111495.1 uncultured Achromobacter sp.
TGGCCGGCGAGGCGTTCTTTAAAGGCGTGGCGGGCGAACGCTTTGCCGTGCGCAACTCGGGCGCGGCCACCGTCGTGGAAGGCACCGGCGACCACGGCTGCGAATACATGACTGGCGGCACTGTCGTCGTGCTGGGTTCCACCGGCCGCAACTTCGCGGCGGGCATGTCCGGCGGCGTGGCGTACGTCTGGGATCCGGACCGCACGCTCAAGCACCGCGTGAACCTGTCCATGGTGGAACTGGAATCGGTGGTGCCGCATGCCGAACAGCAGTCGCTGAACAACATCGACATCTGGCACAGCGCGCAGCGCGGTGGCGAACGCGAGACGGACGAGTCCATCCTGCGCCGCCTGGTGGAAGACCACTTCCGCTACACCGGCAGCTACCGTGCCCGCGAAATCCTGGGCGACTGGGAAGCCTCGCGCGGCAAATTCGTGAAGATCATGCCGACGGATTACCGCCGCGCATTGGGTGAAATGTGGCGTGCAGCCAACCCGCAACAACTGGCTGCGTGAGGGATACCATGGGAAAGATCACTGGATTTATGGAATTTCAGCGTCTGCAGGAGGCCTCCGAGGCCCCGCAGAAGCGGCTGAAGAACTGGCGCGAATTCGTGCTGCACCTGACGGACGATCAGGCCAAGCAGCAGGCGGCGCGCTGCATGGACTGCGGCATCCCGTTCTGCAACAACGGCTGCCCGGTCAACAACATCATCCCGGACTGGAATGACCTGGTGTACAAGCAGGACTGGCGCCGCGCGCTGGACGTCCTGCACTCCACCAACAACTTCCCGGAGTTCACGGGCCGCATCTGCCCGGCGCCCTGCGAAGCCGCCTGTACCTTGAACATCAATAGCGACGCCGTCGGCATCAAGTCCATCGAGCACGCGATCATCGACAAGGGTTGGGCCGAAGGCTGGGTGGCGCCGCAAGTGCCGGTGCGCAAGACGGGCAAGAAGGTCGCCGTCGTGGGCTCGGGCCCTGCCGGCATGGCGTGCGCGCAGCAACTGGCGCGCGCGGGCCACTCCGTGACCCTGTTCGAAAAGAGCGATCGCATCGGCGGCCTGCTGCGCTACGGCATTCCCGACTTCAAGCTCGAGAAGCACCAGATCGACCGCCGCATCTCGCAGATGGAAGCCGAGGGCGTGGAATTCGCGCCGTCGACCTACGTCGGTGATCCGAAGGACCCGGTGGCTGACGGCCTGACCGTGCGCACGCCGAAATCGCTGATGGCCGAATTCGACGCCGTCGTGATGAGCGGCGGCTCCGAGACGCCGCGCGACCTGCCGGTGCCGGGCCGCGAACTCGAAGGCGTCTACTACGCCATGGATTTCCTGCGCCAGCAGAACAAGGCCGTGGCGGGCGACCGCCTCACGAACCAGACGCTGGCCAAGGGCAAGCACGTGGTGGTGATTGGCGGCGGCGACACGGGTTCGGACTGCGTCGGCACCAGCAACCGTCACGGCGCGGCGTCGGTCACGCAGTTCGAACTGATGCCCCAGCCGCCCGAGTCCGAAAACAAGACCATGACGTGGCCGTACTGGCCGCTGAAGATGCGCACGTCGTCCTCGCACGAGGAAGGCTGCGAGCGCGACTGGTCGGTGACCACCAAGCTGCTCAAGGGCGCCAACGGCAAGGTCGAAAAACTGGTCGGCGCGCGCGTCGAGTGGTTCAAGGACGACGCCACCGGCCAGATGAAGATGCGCGAAGTCGAGGGCTCCGAGTTCGAGATCAAGGCCGACCTGGTGCTGCTGGCCATGGGCTTCGTGTCGCCGGTGCAGAACGTGCTGGACGCGTTCGGCGTCGATCGCGATGGCCGCGGCAACGTGCGCGCCAACACCGACGACTACCGCACCAATGTGGAAAAGGTCTTCACCGCCGGCGACATGCGCCGCGGCCAGTCCCTGGTCGTGTGGGCCATCCGCGAAGGCCGCCAGTGCGCGCGCTCGGTCGATGCCTATCTGATGGGAAGCAGCGAACTGCCGCGTTGATCGCATCACGACCTATAAACGCCGCCGGACGCCTTGCGCGCTGGCGGCGTTTTTTTATTTGTCGTTGCGGTTAACCGCAGCTGTTGCGGCATAACCACTTTTCGAAAACGGTCTTTTCACGATTTGACACACGTCAAGAACGGGGACGGGGCGGTCTGAGAACCTGTCGTCTCACCCCACACGGAAAGATCGGAGAAGAAAATGTTTTCGCTGAACGGGCGTATCCGCGCCACCGCCATTGCCGGTTTGATCGCTGCCGGCGCCTTTGCCGCCCCCGCCCACGCCCACGAAGCCGGCGACATCCTGTTCCGCGTTGGCGTCACGCAAGTCCGCCCCTCGCAAAACAATGGCACGGTGCTCGACGGCAGCGTCAAGCTGGGTGTGAGCAACAACGTGCGCCCCAGCTTCACCCTGGCCTACATGGCCACCCGCAACATCGGCATCGAACTGCTGGGCGCCTGGCCCTTCCAGCATGACGTCAGCGGCAGCAACCTGGGCAAGATCGGTTCCACCAAGCAATTGCCGCCCACGCTGAGCCTGCAATGGCACATCCTGCCCGACAGCATGATCCAGCCGTACATCGGCGTCGGCATCAACTACACCCACTTCTTCGACACCAAGGGCGAAGGCGCGCTGAAGGGCTCGAACCTGAAGCTGGGCGATTCCTGGGGTGTGGCCGCGCAACTGGGCGCGGACATCAAGATCAACGATCGCTGGTTCATGAACGCCGACATCCGCTACATCGACATCAAGTCGAAGGTGACGCTGGACGGCGAACGCGTCGGCACCGCGCGCATCGACCCGTGGGTGGCCACGGTGGGCGTTGGCTACCGCTTCTGATCGCTGACCTGACGATGCGCGCGGCGCCGCGCGCATCGCTCAATCCTGCGGCGGCGCAAGCCGGCTGCGCAGGGCCTGCAACGCCGGCGTGTCGTCGTCGGCGCGCCAGATCAGCTGGGTTAGCGCCTGCCCATGGGACCCGGACAACGCCCCCACGCGCACCGTCTGCTCCGCCCCCAGCACCGCCAGCACCGACCGCGGCACGATTGCCACGCCTGTCCCGGCAGCCACACACGCCACGATGGCGTGATACGACGCAAACTCCATCACCTTTCCGGGCGCAATGCCCTCCTGGTTCAACCACGACTCCAGGATGCGCCGATATGAGCAGCCCGCCGCAAAGGCGATGACGCTGCGGTTGCCCAGGTCTTTCGGACTGCCGATCGGATCCCAGGCCAACGGCGAGATCAGCGCCAATTCCTCCTTGAACGCATCCATTGCCGCCAGGCCTTCCGCGGGGAAAGGCTGCGCCACAAAGGCGGCCTCGATCTCGTAGTTGCGCACCTTGGCGGCCAGGGCGCCTGACGTGCCGGTCACCAGTTCGATGCGCACCTGCGGCCAGGCCGCGTGATAGGCCGCCAGGATGGGCGGCAGGCGGGCGGCGGCCGTGCTTTCCATGGTGCCGATGCGCAGCACGCCCTGCAGGGCGCCTTCGCGGACGGCCGCTTGCGCCTCGTCGGACAGGCGCAGCAGGCGGTCGGCATACGACAGCAGCACGCGGCCCTGGTCCGACAGCACCAGCCGGCGGTTCTGCCGCCGAAAAAGCGGCGTTCCCAGTGACGATTCCAACTGCTTCAGGCGCGTCGACACATTGGACTGCACCCGATTCAGATGCGCGGCGGCGCGCGCCACGCCACCCTGATCCGCCACCGTCTTGAAGATCTGCAGCGCGTCGAGATCCAAGTTTCTCATTTTGGGAACTCACGTTCTTAATAATTCACTATTCAAGATATTAGTACAGCCGTAGAGTAGGCTTCATGTCAACGCCTGCTAACCCTTCCCCCCATCCCTCGGCCAGCGCCGCCAGCCTGGCCTGGCCCGCAGCGCTTGCGCTGGCGGCGGCCATGGGCATCGGCCGCTTCGCCTTCACGCCCGTCTGGCCGCTAATGGCGCAGGAGTCCGGCCTGTCGCTGGCACAGGGTGGCTGGATGGCGTCGGCCAACTACGCGGGGTACTTGTTGGGCGCACTGGCGGCGATCGTCTGGCCCGTGCGCCGGCTGCGCGCCACGCTGGCAGCCAGCCTGGCCGCCGTGGCCGCGCTGACGCTTGCAATGCCGCTGCTGGACAGCGTGGCGGGCTGGTCGGTGCTGCGGCTGGCCGCGGGCTATGCCAGCGCCAGCGCCTTTATCTGCGTGGTCGCATGGCGGCCGGTGCCCGCCGGCGACCCGCGCGAAGCCGCGGCTTCGGCGGTGACATACTCCGGGGTGGGCGCGGGCATTGCGCTGACGGGACTGGCCTGTCTTGCCCTGATGGCCTCGCGCGCAAGCGCTGGTGTGACCTGGACCGCGCTGGGCGGCCTGGCGCTGGCGCTGTCCGTGGCGGCGTGGCCCGGGCTCAGCCGGCATTCACCGCCGGTCCGCCGGGCAGCCGCCGACGTGCCGCAAGCCCGCCTGCCGCGCGGCATCGCCGCGCTGTCGCTGCACTACGGCGTCTTCGGGGTCGGCTACATCATTCCCGCCACCTTCCTGCCGGCCATGGCCAAGGAGATCTTTCCCGACCCGGCGATCTTCGGCTGGGCGTGGCCGCTCTTCGGCATGGCTGCGGCGCTGTCCTGCCTGCTGGTCCCGCGGCTGGCGCGCGGCCGCGACGACAGGCAGGTGTGGCGCGGCGCGCAGGCGCTGATGGCGGCCGGCATGCTGACCGTGGCGCTGTGGCACCACATCGCCGCCGTGATCGTGGCGGCGCTGCTGGTCGGCGGCACCTTCATGGTGATCACGCAGGCGGGCATGCTGACCGCGCGCCGCCTGTCCGGCCCGGCAGCGCCGCGTGCGGCGGCCATCATGACGGCGGCTTTCGCGGCCGGGCAGATCCTGGGGCCGTTGCTGGCCTCGTGGGCCGCGCGCTGGGGCGCGGGCCTGCCGCAAGTGCTGGCGGCCAGCGCGGCGCTGCTGGCAGCGTCGGCCTGGGCGCTGGGAAAAGTCACGACAGATGGCAATGGCGCTGGGCATAATGCCATCGGCCCTTCGGGCCAACCACACAGCAATTAGAAAGCAGGTAAAGAGGAGTTCCCAGCATGAAAGCACTACGCCCCCTGATCGCCGCCCTGGCCGCCGCGGCCGCCTTTGGCGGCGCCGCCCAGGCCCAGACCGGCGAGTGGCCCGCCAAGCCCGTGACCATGATCGTGCCCTACGCACCGGGCGGCTTTGCCGACACGCGCGTGCGCCTGTTGGCGCGCAAGCTGGGCGAATCGCTGGGACAGCCCGTCGTCGTCGAGAACAAGGCGGGCGCTGGCGGCGTGGTCGGCACCAACCTCATCGCCAAGGCGGCGCCGGACGGCTACACGATCGGCACGGGCAACCTGGCCCCGATGGCGGTCAATCCGTCGCTGATGAAGGAAATGCCCTACAACCCGCAAAAGGACCTGGCACCGATCATCCTGATCGAGAACAGCCCGCTGGTCCTGAGCGTGAACAATGAATTGCCGGTCAAGACGCTGGCCGACCTGATCGCGCTGGCCAAGAAAGAGCCGGGCAAGCTGACCTTCGGCTCGTCTGGCGTAGGCGGCGCGCATCACCTGTCGGGCGAAATGTTCCGCGAGCAGGCCAACATCGACATCGTGCACGTGCCCTACAAGGGCGGCAGCCTGGCCGCGACCGACCTCATGGGCGGCCACATCGCGATGATGTTCGAAATGGGCTATTCCGCGCTGCCCGCCATTCAGGGCAAAAAGATCCACCCGATCGCCGTCACGTCCGCCAAGCGCCTGGACGTCCTGCCCGACGTGCCCACCATGGCCGAATCCGGCCTGCCGGGCTTCGAGTCCTACAACTGGCAGGGCATCGTGGCGCCGGCCGGCACGCCCGCGCCGATCATCGCCAGGCTCAACGCCGAGTTCAACCGCATCCTGAAGGACCCGGATGTGCAGAAGGCCATTGCCGACACCGGCAGCCAGGCCGGCGGCGGCACGCCCGAGGAATTCGCCGCGTTCATCAAGACCGAAAGCGACAAGTGGGCGCACGTCATCAAGGCTGGAAACATCCAGCTTCAATAACCTCCCAGGAGTTTTCCCATGGCTACCCCTTTGATTGAACTGCTCAAGCTGACCCATCCCATCATCCAGGCGCCCATGGCGGGCGGCGCCACCACGGTGGACATGGTGGCCGAGGCATCGAAGGCGGGCGCCCTGGGATCGCTCGGGGGGGCCTACATGACGCCCGAACAGATCGAAGCGGCCGCCGAAGCCATCCGCGCCCGCACGGATCGCCCGTTTGCCATCAACCTATTCGCCTCCGTGCCGCATGAACCCATGCAGGGCGACGCGAGCAGGATGCTGGCCCTGATGGCGCGCTACCACGAGCAACTGGGCCTACCCGCGCCCGAGGCCCCCTGCCCGCAGGCCGACCCGCTGCCGGGACAGCTCGAAGCCGTGCTGCGCATCCGGCCCGCCGTTCTCAGCTTCACCTTCGGCCGTCTGCCTGCCGCGGCGCTTGAACGCTGCCGCGAGCTGGGCATCCTGACCGTCGGCACGGCCACCACCGTCCGCGAGGCCCAGGCGCTGGAGCAGGACGGCGTCGACGCCATCGTTGCGCAGGGCGCTGAGGCGGGCGGCCACCGCGGCACGTTCCTCGATGCCTTCGAGGCGTCGCTGATCGGCACGATGGCCCTGGTCCCGCAGGTGGCGGACGCCGTCTCGGTGCCGGTCATCGCGTCGGGCGGCATCATGGACGGGCGCGGCATCGCGGCCGCCCTGGCCCTGGGCGCAGACGTCGCGCAAATGGGGACAGCCTTTCTCACCACGGACGAGTCCGGCGCCAGCGACGCCTACAAGGCGGTCGTGTCCGCCTCCCGCGCCGAACAATCCCGGATCACCCGCGCCTTCTCCGGCCGCCCGGCGCGCGGCATCGCTAATGCGTTCATGCGGGACGCGGACGCCCTGGGCAGCGACATCCTGCCGTACCCGCTCCAGAACGCGCTGACGCGCCCGATGCGCACCGCCGGGGGCAAGAGCGGCAACATCAATGTCCTGTCCCTGTGGGCCGGCCAAGGCGCGCCGCTGGCACGGCGGGAGTCCACGGCGGAACTGATCCAGCGGCTGGCCCGGGAAACGGCGGCCGCGCAGGCGCGGCGCTGAATGGCTGCGCCAGCCTCTTCCTTGGGTGTCTGACACCTGGGTAGAAGGCGTGAGTGCTGGGCCAGTGCCTCAAGGGTGTCAGACACCCATGGAGCAATGGCAAACGCCGATCAGCACTCAAGCGCGGACGACCGGATTGTTCCTGAAGCCGAAAACACTGTTCCACGCGCGGTGGCTTCAATTGTGATTGCACAGCGTCGGGCTACAATGGCGCCTCGCCGCCGGGAGCGAACGCTTACGCTTGCCCCGGCATCTGAGTAACAGGGCGCTTCCCGACGCAGCCTGTCTTGTCCGCGCCGGCCAGGTTCCCGGTCCCGCGTGTCACAGGACAGCAGGGCAAGCTCCGCCGCCGAAACTCCCTTTCGTTGCCCATGCCCGCTCAAACCAGCAGCACCCCGGAATTCGCCCTGCGCCTGGAAGGTGTGGCGCTTGGCTACGGTGATTTCACCGTCTTGCGCGATATTTCCATGGA